>JAPLCS010000354.1 GCA_026392145.1 Fimbriimonadales bacterium
GAGGTGTACCGCCACTTATCAGGCGTCCCTCGACTATATTTCGCATAGATGATTCGGTCTGTCAAGTAAGTTGGCACACTAATACGAACAGATTCGAAATCATTGTCAAGCAAAGTTTCTTTACCGTCTTTCAGTAAGCACAAGCGATGTCGACTGCGATCTGGATCATTGCTGGATCGTATAAATAGCAGCGACCCATCCCGTCGAATCGAAAAACAGCCTAAGTTGGGAAGAGCCTCCGTCGGCTCAATTAGATACTTTCTACCGCCATTCATAAAAGTAGCGGTAGATCCAGATTTTTCACGATAGATGACCTGAGAACCCATAAGTCTTTCGACAATCTCAGGCTTGTAACTCCCAACCCTTTTCAATTCTAAATTCGAATCAATCTCGAACATAAAGGGATGTTCACTTAAACACATTACCGAGCCGTCGGAAAAAGTCCTTAAGGATTGGAGTGACTGGTTCGTTGCCAAATTAACGAATCTAAACTTGCCTGACGGAGTCGAAACTTCCCGTTGGAAGTAGTCCGTTAACTCAACAGGCTCCACGCTAGAGTTTGCTAAGGCATAGAGTGAAACGAGAGAAATCACGGAAAAGCCCAACACGAGTTGAGTCACCACCTTAAAAGGTCGTTGAGTGAAAAGGTGCCAGAGACCCTTCCTATCTGCATCCGGATTCGTCACTTGAAGAGGTGGAGCCCACTTCTCAATAGATGGCGATTCCCCGCCGAATCGGTCCATCCATTCGTCGCTGAATTTAAGAAAAATTTCTTCAACCTGCGCTCCGCAATCCAATTGCTTAAGTTCCCAAACCAGTATCGAATGAATTCGTTGATTGGTTGGATAAAGGCTTACCGCTCGCCGCAAAAGAGTGAGCCAAGAATCGCTAGAAAGTTTGGCAAGTTGATTTTTACGAGAATAATTCCGGTACCGGTGTTCAAAAGCCTGCGCAAGGATGTCGGCTGCCTGATCCCGATAAACCTGCCATAAATCTTCACGCTTAGGATGACTCGACTCCCAACCTTTCGCCAAAGGCTGTAACAACAGTTCAATTTGGTCCATGCTGAGTTGAGATTGAACTTTCAGCTCTGTAAAGTCAATTTGGACGTTTTGAGCCACACGAAGTATCGAACCATCCAATTCGACTAGGTCAGTCAGGTTGTGTTCTCTGAGTTGTCTTCGTATGTCTGTGAGCGCCTGTCGTAGCTGAGTGGTGCGACTCTTTTCTTCTTTTAAGTGACCCCACATGAAGTTTGCCAACTGAACTCTTGAAATTCCTTGTTCACCGGCTACTAAAATGTGCGCAAAGCACTCAAACGCAATACGAGGCTCAAATTTAACCTGCGTTCTGTCAACAAAAAACGTCGGTGTTCCTAGTAGACAAAGACGAATGTCTCTCACAAGCATATTTTATCAGTTTCTTACGTAATTGGCAAAGTTTGTGTTGCGTATTTTTTATGATTTGAACATATCTAAGGCGTATTCTGTTACCACAGTTACCTAAATAGATTACTTATTGTCTTACGTTTAATGATTTCAAAACTGATAGACGAAACTCTATTAGTTTTGAAGACTAAGTTAACCCCAGAAAACTAAAGAGACAGTTAGCCAGATGCTTTAAGTCATCAATTTGCGAAAATTCACAAGTGCAATAAATTCTGTGAAAGGAAAGCCTGATAAAGAAAGGGAAGTGGCTGTCGGACTAGGATTCGAACCTAGACGTGCTGCACCAAAAACAGCTGTCCTGCCATTAGACGATCCGACAATTGCTCCTAGTATACTCGGTAGAAAATTGAAATTCAAAAGTCCATCCCAGAGATTGACGAAGAAAATCCCGATTAGCAAAGAAATTCAAGTGACTAGCAAAACCGCTTGGTCATGTTTTTTGTTGAATCATGATTCAATTTCACTCAAATCACCCCCTGATTACCCCTGTTTTGGTTAAGCTAGCAGGCATGCCATTCTTTACCGCATTATTGGTTTTGCAATTCGAAACGGGGACGAAGCCAAAGCTGCCCGATGAGATTTCCAAAGAGAGCTATCTCATGCCTCCGCCAGAAATCGCAAGCTACTTCGACCAACCTCGACACCTTAACTACACTCTGTCCAACCTCAATGCAACCAAAAAATGGTTCGCCAGGGTCAAATCTAACGGTGGCACCAAACTGTCCGACATCGCCACACCCTACGAAAACTTCGCGGGCATCATGGTCGATACCCGCGCAAACCGTGCCCGGACACTTTCGTACCGCAACGCCACCGCCATTGTGCTCACCGACGCGACCAGCTTCACCGAACGGGAGATCACCGCTCCCGAGGGATGCTGGCTCAGCGGCTCCACCTGGTCTCCCAACGGCAAATTCTTAATGTTCCTGGTTCATAACCCCGACCAAACCACAGTATGGGTACACGATGTCGATCGAAATGCGACCAAGCAACTGACCAGTGAACCCGTACTCGCCTCCCGAGTCTCCCCCGAATGGGTCAGCGACTCTTCCTCCGTCATCGGAGTGTTCGTACCCGAAAAGCGAGGCCCCGAACCAAAAACAGGACCAGTCGCCTCACAGCCCAAGGTCCAAGTGACCGACAGCGGCAAGAATCGGCTTCGAACCTACCGCTCACTCCTCCAAAACGAAACTGACCAGAAGCGGTTCGAATACTTCTTTACCGGTCAACTCGCTAAGGTAAGCGTAGACTCAGGCAGGGTAAACAACATCGGAAAGCCAGCTATGATTTCCGGCATTAATGCCTCACCCAAAGGAGACTATGTACGGGTCGAAACCATCCAAAAACCGTTTTCCTACATCGTCCCCGCCTCGAACTTCGGAAGCAAAGAGGAAATCTGGGACGCCAACGGCAAGAACTTATTCACCCTCACCGACATAAAGTTGAGATCCGGCGAGCCCGCTCCCGACCCAGCCCCCACCACCGGCACTGCACCAGCTGCCGCTCCACAAACCGGAGCCACTGCCGACGCACGAAGACAGCTCAGCTGGATGCCAGATGGTTCAGGACTCTACTTCATTCGCACCAAGCCCAAACCAGGTCAAGAATCCAACGACCAAAACAATAATGAGCAAGGTAGAGCCGGAAGAGGTGCCGTCGGTGCGAACCAAGCTCCAGCAACTCGTGAACCAGAAGAGCTCGTCAAATGGGTGGCACCATTCCGCAAAGAAGACGAAAAAGTATTGTTAACCCGAGAACAAGGCTTCAATGGACTGCAGTTCAATCAAGACGCAACCGCAATCTATCTTTCTGAAACCAAATCAGGCGAAACCACCTTCAAGCGAATCGACCTAAACAAAGAAGCCACCGAAACCGTGCTTTGGACCCTAAAATCAACCGAACCAAATCCTGGTTCAGTCGTGCTAGAGCCAAACGTCTTCGGAATTCCAACCATCAACGAAACCAGCACAAAGCTCCTCCTGCGCGGCTCCACCGCTGCCGGAATCGTGCCAGACGCAAACTCAAGAGCCTTCCTCAACTCCTACGACCGAGCCACCAAGAAGATTGAGTCCGTCTGGAAAGCCGACGACAAAGCCTACGAGACCCTCGACGGCGTATTGGACAACAACGGAACCCGACTCGTTATCAATCGTCAAACCGCCACCGAAGTCCCCAATAACTTCCTCGTTGAGAGCGGAAAGAAAGGCAAGCAACTAACCCAAAACAAAGACTACTCGCCAGACCTTACCGAAGCCAAACGGTATCGATTCCAAGTAACACGGGCGGACGGATTCAAGTTCTGGGTAAAGGTAACCGCGCCTAAATGGCATGTTGAAGGGTTTAAACTCCCCGCCTTTTTCTGGTTCTATCCCAATGAGGTCGAAAGCCAAGACGCCTACGATCGTGGAATCAGAGGTGCCAATCCAAACCTATTCCCCAACCAAGGAACCAGTCCCAAATCGCTCCTCATCCGCAGAGGATGGGTACTAGTAGAACCAGACTGCCCAATTGTTGGACCACGAACCCGAGTCAATGATTTCTATATCAACGACCTTCGAAACAACATGAGCGCCGTAATCGACGCCCTCGATCGAGGCTCGCAGCACCTACCTAGACATGTCTCCCATCTTGTACGCCGAGAACCTGAGCGGAGCCCTTCTCATGTACGCCGGGATGGAAGACCAAAACGTAGGTACCGACCCTATCAACTCCATCCGCATGTTCAACGTGCTTGAGAGCATCGGCAAACCCGCCGCCCTCTACATGTACCCGTACGAAGATCACGGTCAAATCGCCCGCGAAACTCTCATGGACCAATGGGCACGCTGGATCGCCTGGCTCGATAAGTACGTACTCGGAGAACCTAAATGATCGCCACCCTGCTTGCAACCCAAGTTGGCTCAACGCATTACTTTGAAAAGTGTGCCGTGGTTTCCGACCACGAGCTAAGTTCCCAAGCAGGGGTCGAAATAATGAGGCAAGGTGGCAACGCTATCGATGCAGCCGTGGCCACCGGCCTCAGTCTCGCCGTCACCTTCCCCGCAGCGGGCAACATCGGCGGCGGCGGATTTATGGTCATTCGAACCAAGGACGGAAAAACCTTGGCAATTGACTACCGAGAAACCGCTCCAAAAGGTGCCACCAGAAACATGTATCTCGATGCTTCCGGAAAACCCACCCAAGACTCCAGTTTTGGCTACAGGGCATCAGGTGTACCTGGCACCGTGGCAGGCTTCTACGAAGCACACAAACGATTCGGGAAACTACCGTGGTCATCGGTAGTCGCTCCCGCCATCAGGCAAGCACGAGAAGGCTTTACCCTCAATTATCAAACCGCTAATGAGTTCAAACGAGTCGCAACCGAAGGAAAACAATTCGCCGGCACCTGGCGCATCTTCGGTAGAAACGGAAACTTCTATAACACCGGTGAGAGATTCAAACAACCAGAACTAGCCGAAACCCTTGAAAGAATCGCCAAACAGGGCAGGGAAGGTTTCTATCAAGGCAAAACCGCAGAACTCATACACCAAGAAATGAAAGTCGGTGGAGGTCTCATCACCAGCCAAGACCTAGCAGACTATCAAGCCATTCCTAGAGACGCCTTAGTCGGCGATTTCCCCCTCAATGGCAATCTCAAAGGCTATCGCGTTATTACCATGCCTCCTCCAAGTTCAGGCGGAGTCATCCTGCTAATGATGCTTGGAATGCTCGACAAAGACGACTTAGCTCGGTCTGGTTTCAACTCGTCAGAAACCGTTCACCTCATGACCGAAACAATGAAGCGATGCTTTGCCGATCGGTCAGAGTACATGGGAGATCCGGGATACGTAGATGTTCCCGTCGAAAAATTGGTTAATCCAATGTATCTTGCCATGCGCAGAGCAGAAATCTCACTAACAAAAGCAACCCCGTCTGCACAAATCCGTCCGGGTCTAGCTCCCAAACACGAGAGCGAGCACACCACGCATTACTCAGTCGTAGATAGCGAAGGTAACGCCGTAGCAAACACCTACACGCTCAATACTGGATACGGTAGTAAAGTCACTCTTGGATCCATCGGAGTTCTTATGAATAACGAAATGGACGACTTCGCCTCACTACCCGGAACCACCAATGGATACGGCCTGATTCAAGGCGAAGCAAACGCCATTGCCGCTGGCAAGCGACCCCTCTCATCCATGACTCCCACCATTTTAGAAAAAGGTGGCGAACTCTTCCTCGTCACCGGTTCTCCAGGCGGTCCCACCATCATCAACACCGTCATGGAGGTGATACTCAACACTACCGTGCATGGAATGGACATCCAACGAGCCGTGAGTGCACCAAGATTCCACCACCAATGGTTCCCCGACCAAATTCGGTACGAGCCATGGGGATTCAGCGCCGACACTATTGAAAAATTAAAGTCAATAGGACAATTTCCTATGTCAGCCGGCTCTAGCCAAGGGTCCGCACACTCGATTAAAATCTCCCAAGGGGGAACTCGAGGCATCGGCCTCGACCCAAGAGTCTCTACCAGTGGTTCCGCAGGTTACTAATGCCAAATACTAAAATTCAACAATTTGCCCAAATTCTCGCCGACTCAGGAGTAGATGCGTTTTTTGCGCAAACCCCCGTGACTATGGGTTACCTGTCAGGTTTTTTTGAAGATGGACACGAGCGGTTCCTCACCTTTGCCGTGCACCGGTCAGGAAAAACCAGGCTCATCTGCCCCGACCTCAGCCGAATCCAAGCCGAACGCCTCGGCATTGAAGACATCCGAAGCTGGCGCGATGGAGAGAACTACCTCGAACTCTTTGCCGAACTTGCCGATGACTGGGATCTAGATGCCGCTATCCTGGCCATTGATGACCACATGCCAAGCAAAATGCTCATCGAAA
>JAPLCS010000082.1 GCA_026392145.1 Fimbriimonadales bacterium
AGGTTCATGAAACTGGATGGTCGTTCGTGCCAACGGTATGGTCGGTTTGTTCCATCGCTCACGATATAGAAGCCAAGTTCTCCCTTTGAGCCTTCGACGGCTGCATAGGCTTCGCCGACGGGTGGGCGGAATCCTTCTGTGAACAACTTGAAGTGGTGGATGAGGGACTCCATGGAAGTGTCAAGTTCTTCTCGTGGAGGTGGAGAAATCTTTCTGTCCTCTGTGCGGAAGCCATCATCTGGAAGCTGGTCAATCGCTTGTTGCATGATTTTGAGGCTCTCTCGCATTTCCATCATGCGAACGAGGTAGCGGTCGTAGACGTCGCCCCGCTTGCCGACAGGAACCCCAAATTCGAAGTCATCGTAACTGCTATACGGCTTGTCCTTTCGTAAGTCGAACGGCACTCCGCTTGCCCTAAGAATTGGTCCCGAACATCCGAGATTGAGTGCTTGCTCAGCGGCGAGGACACCTACGTCGAACGTTCGCTCTTTCCAGATGGGGTTTTCGTTCAGGAGACCTTCTAGGACATCAATTTCATCGGGGAAGGTTTTGATGAACTTGCGTAGTCGTTCTTCGAATCCATCGGGCATGTCTCCACGTAGACCGCCTGGCACAATCCATGACGGCATCATTCGTACACCGCTGAACATCTCGAACATATCGAGAATCATTTCGCGCTGTTGCATGGTGTAGAAGAACGGAGTCATCGCGCCGAGGTCAAGGGCGTGAGTCCCGAGCCATACAAGGTGGGAGGCAACACGGCTGAGTTCCGCAAGAATGACTCGGAGATATTGAGCTCGCTTCGGAATTTCGCAGCCTAAGAGTTTCTCTACTGCGAGCGCGTGGGCGAGGTTGTTCCCGTTCGCGTTGAGATAGTCCATGCGGTCGGTCATGACCACACATTTGTGATACTGCTGATACTCTGCCTCTTTTTCCATGCCGGTGTGCAAATAGCCGATAACACACTTGCATTGGATGATCGTTTCGCCCTCAAGCTCGGTAATGACCCGCAACACACCGTGGGTGGATGGGTGCTGAGGCCCCATATTAACGACCATAGTGTTCTCTCCGATTTTTTCGAAGATGGTCTCGGTGGATGGCATGAAGGTTTGGTGAGACACGACAGCTTTATTTTACGTGAAAAAAAGCCCCTGAGTTGTAGTTCAGAGGCTAAAAATGGGCTTTCTCAGAAGGAAACGTACTAGCCCGAAGGAGACGCACCGGCGCCAATCATTTTCATTGGTCCCTTGGTTCGGACGGCTTGAGCTTTGACTTTTCCGTTCATTTCGTAGAAATACACCGTCCAGATTTCCTTTTCTTGCATTTGAAACTCGATTGGTTTCATGCCTTTTGGTGTGACTGAGTTGGAACCAGAGAGGGTAGCGGTGGTTGCACTTGTACCTGGCTCCACCTTAAATTGCTTCTTCTCGAATTCACATTCCACTGCTTTGGAAGTGAAGTTCGCTATTTCCACTTTGGCACCCGAATCGAATGATTCACATTCACCCGAATTGATGAACTTTAGGGTTCCTGTATTGTCCTTGACTACAGTCAAAAATGTGCCGGCTAGTGGTTTTGTTTCTCCTTTGGTTGGCTTGTCTGCCGATCCAAACTCAATTTTTTGAGTTTGTTGGCCGATGACGGTGCCTCCAGTGAGTGATTCAGGCTCCACGGAAGGGTAGGTCTCAACTGAGTCCACTTTAGCTGAGGATGATTGAGACGACAGATTGAGGAACCGGATGTATGAAACCTTCCTCTTTCCCAATGGCTTATCGGCGGCCATTTCTTCTTTGGGTGCACACCCAAAGGGCAGGAGACAGATTCCGAGCAGTAGAAAAGAGGAGTGTTTCATCGATTTTGTTGTTCGTGTTAGTCAGTGCTTGGCTTCATTGGGCCTTCTTGACCCTTTGTAAGTTCAGCGTCGTTGGATGGTGGTTTGGCTGGAGTTGCTTCATCAGCAGCGGAATCTCCGCCTCCACAACCAACGATCATCAGAGCTAACGATGAGATGAGAGAAAGAAGTACGAGTTTTTTCATGAGCTTTCAAAAGAGAATGCCCCTGGGCACATTGCTGTTTCCAAGGGCATAGGGTTCTCGATTAGAGAGTTTGGTCAGGTCGGAAGACGCATGGGTATGAAGCAGTTGCACCAGCAATGGAGCAGAACCACATCGATACAGGTGTTCCGTTGGTGTTCATTTGAGCGAACGGATTGTTGTAGTAGTCTCGGCTAAGGTTAGCACCGTCGGTTGAAGTTCGAAGATTTCGGAACTTCGCGGAAGTGTCTGCAGCGCTGAAGTGCATACCTGTTCCGTAAACCATGATTGATTCCATACCGAACCATGCACCGCCGCCGCCGCCGCCTGGGTTGAACATACAACCTTCGCATTGGGTTGTACAGTTGATTGCAGGGTTAGTCAAACCGAAACCACGTCGGTTTTGCTTACCAGCACCTGCCCAGTACAAAGGAATCTTGGATGGTTGCTCAATCGCGGTTCCGCTGTACTTGTGAAGCAGACCGTTCATTGCGATACCAACGAGGCTTTGGGTAATACCAGGAACCACGGTGTCTGCGACTACTGTGGTAGCTGGAATACCATTTTGCTCCATCAACTGGTTGTTCTTCACGTATGGCTGAAGTGAGTTCGCCCAGAAGAGTCCGTCTTGGCTTCGTCGTGGCTCAACGTTGTGAACGCCGTTGTTTCTCCATCCGTTAGGGACGGAGGTAAGGAAGTTCCATCTCCAAGTTGAAGATGCGTTGTCATATGACCAAGCGAGAGGGAACAGGTCATCGCTGTCTGCTGAGTAAACAGCCGTTGCGGTGCCCATTTGCTTGAAGTTGGAAAGGGTTGCGGTCTTCTTCGCCGCTTCTTTTGCTTGTGCAAAGACAGGGAAGAGGATGGCAGCGAGAATTGCAATGATCGCGATAACGACCAGAAGCTCGATGAGGGTAAATGCCTTTTTCATAATGAAAGCCTTCGATATAAAGACGAGTTAAGAGGGCTTAACACCCAACTAACCTTGAAGGCTATTATACGCAAGAAATCTGCCAACTCCGCGAGTGATGACCACTTTTTACGAGGTTCTTGTGATTTGAACCTAGAGAATATGCGATTTTTGTGAATGTGTCCGCTTCTGATTGTTCAGAAGCGGACACGATAGAGTGGCTAGACGTGCTTACTGTGGTTCGACTTTAGCTGCGCCTGCACCTTCGGCGGGTGCGCCGCCACCCACACTCACGCCTGGGCGTGGGCCGGTTGGTGTTGCTTTCGAGTCGATTTGCTTAGTTGGATCTCCGCCGCCTTGAGCAGCTTCGTCTCCACCGCCACAACCAACCATTATGGAAGCCAGGATTCCGGCAAGAAGCAGAGCAAGGGTTCGCTTCAAGTTAGAATCCTCCTGCAGGCCACATGGAGTTGATGACTTTGGTTCCGTCGGGAAGGATTGTCGACTTCATTAATCCACCTCGATAGTCTCGGGAGATTGCGTGTCCGTCAGATGCAACGTAGGTAGTTTGTCCGTTTTGGATTCCTGTATTCAAGAAGCCGTCGCAGAGGTTTGCTGGTGAACATGCTCCGTCTGGTGCTTGTGGTTTTGGATTTCGTCGTGCGCCTGGGCAGGACATTACTCCGCCTGATCCATTTGCATTGTACTGGGCAGGTGACCAAGTAACAATGTAGGTACAAGGATTACCAGGGGCAAGCAGAGAGAACAGATCCCAGAATCCACCTTCAGAGAGCATGAGTTGGTCTGCCGAGTTGCTGATAGCTGTTGCACTGAGGCTTGGAACGACCGCGCCGTTACCACCGCCATACCAACCGCAACCGGTTACCGCAGGGTTACATCCTCGACCCATGATGCCATCGTATCGGCATGGAGTGTTTCCGCAAACTCGCCGAGCGAATGATCCAACGGAAGTTGAAGCTTCATAGTAGTTGAGACCCTGACCGTTTGCTCGTGCCATGGATCCGTACATGGTTGCGTATCTCCAAGCTGCCAGAGCCGCATCGTTTGCGGGAACGTTTGGCCCGAGAGGGTGTTGGAAGATTCCAAGACTCTTAATGTATGGTTGGCAGGCAACTTGCCATGGTGCCAGACCAAAGAAAGCAGTGCTGGTTGGTTCTTCTCGTTGTACGAGAGGGAAGAAGTCGTCTGAGTCGCTCATGTAAATCAAGGTAGCGGTACCGAGATTTTTGAGGTTGCTCAAGTTTTGGGTTTGCTTTGCGGCTGCTTTTGCTTGGGCAAAGACAGGGAAGAGAATGGCTGCAAGGATTGCAATAATTGCAATAACCACGAGCAGTTCGATAAGGGTAAACGCCTTTCGCATAATTTAACTCCTGATAAGTACAACCCTTGGGCACTAACATCGCCGTTAGCGAGCAAGGTTAAGAGTTTTTAATACATTTAGGAAAATATGTCAAGCGGAAATATTAGTCAATTTCACATTTTGTGTAAAAAGGTTTTTGCTGGAGTTTACAGGTCATTCTCGCACTCGGAATCAAACCAAATCTAATCTTATCTAATCTAATCTAATCTA
>JAPLCS010000023.1 GCA_026392145.1 Fimbriimonadales bacterium
AACTGCGTCTTAACATGGTTGGCTTCATGAACTCGTTGAATAAAGGAACGTGGATTGCGCTTCCTCTCGTTTTGGTATCTCTTTTGGTAGGATGTACGCGCAGTGGTGAGCGTGAAAATTATGGCACCAATTCTGCCGATACTACTACTGGCTCTGCTCCTTCGGCAAGCGGCAAAGCGCTTAAAATCGGGATGGTATTCGATAGCGGCGGACGAGGCGACGGCTCCTTTAATGACTCGGCTTATGCTGGACTTGAAAAGGCTCAGAAGGAGTTGGGGGTCGAGATTTCAACTGCTGATAGCAAGAGCGAAAAGGATTACGAAACGAATTTGGCGAGTCAGGCTGAGGCTGGTTTTGATGTTATTTTCGCGATTGGAATCACTCAAATGAACGCGCTGAATGCGGTTGCTCCTAAGTTTCCTAACGTGAAATTTGCGATTGTTGATGCGGACGTGAAAGCGGACAATGTACGCTCGCTGCTCTTCTCTGAGGAAGAGGGTAGCTACTTGGCGGGATTTGTTGCGGCGGGGACTTCTAAGACCGGCAAGATTGGGTTTGTTGGCGGAAAGAAGATTCCGTTAATCGAAAAGTTCGAAGCTGGATACAAGGCTGGCGCGTTGGCGGCGAATCCGAAAATTATTGTGCTTCCGAGCAAGTACACGGAAAGCTGGGATGATACGTTGCTCGGCAAGCAGTCTGCGGCCTCGTTGTTTGGTGACGGTGCTGATGTAGTTTATCATGCGGCTGGACGATGTGGGCTAGGAGTGATTGCGGCGGCTAAAGAAGCTAAGAAGTTTGCGATTGGTGTTGATAGTAACCAAGATGATCAGGCACCTGGCACGGTCTTGACTTCGATGATTAAGCGAGTGGATGTGGCTGTTTTCAACACGATCAAGGATGTCAAAGAGGGCAACTTCATCGCTGGTTCGAAGGTTTACAACTTGAAGGTCGATGGTGTTGGATTAAGCGATATGAAGAACACCAAGGATAAGGTCCCTGCTGACATTCTCGGCAAGCTTGATTCGATTAAGAAAGATATCGTTGATGGCAAGGTTGTCGTTCCAACCAAACTGTAGTCACTTTTGAAAGAGTGCAGTAACTCTGTAAGATAAACTAGGTTCAATCGTGCGACACTTTGGATTAATTGCAGCCTTTCTTACCCTCTGTTTGTTGAGTAGTGGGTGCAGATTGATTAAGCGGGAGGCAACCAATGAAGTTGCTCAGCCAGAAGTTAGTACGGAGCCGATAAAAGAGGACACTAAGCACGGAGCAGCGCCCAGCGAAACAGATATTGTTTTTGAAGCTCAGAAGCAGCGCGTACCGATTTTGATGTTTCACGATTTGGTGCAGGAGCGAGGGAAGGGAACGCTTTGGTATGACTGCTCGGTGGAGGAGTTTGAGGCGATCATGGCTGAGATAGAGTCGGAGGGCATGACTCCAATCTCGCTTGATGATTTATATGCACATTTGACCACCGGTGCAGATGTCCCTGAGAAGTCGATTGTTTTGACTTTTGATGATAATTATCAGAGCTTTTATGACCTCGCTTGGCCGATTCTGAAGAAGAGAAATTTTCCAGCGGCGATGTTTGTTCACACCGGATTTGTTGGCAAGAAGGAGGGGCGGCCGAAGATGGATTATGCAACCTTGAAGGAGCTTTGCAAGGACAAGCTTTTCACGGTTGGGTCGCATACGATTAATCACTTCCTTGATTTGAAGGACCGTGATGCGCTGGTGCAGAAGCAGGAGCTTGAGCAGTCGAAGCAAGAGTTGGAAGCTGAACTCGGGAAGCCGATGGACTATTTGGCTTATCCTAATGGTTCTAACGGATGGGATACTCAGTTGATGGCAAGGGATGCCGGGTACAAAATGGCGTTTACGATTGTGAATACGCCGGCTGAAGAGTCACCGAACATCATGGCTGTTGGGAGGTATGTGCATACCAAGCTCAAAAACGCTATTAAGGATGCGGCGGAGGCGGTCGAAGGTGCTCCGGCGGCAATTGCGAGAATTAAGTTTGATTTGAGTTTGCCGGTGACCTATAAGAAAGGGAAATTTGCTGGTGTAGAGCTGAAAATGGTGTGGGGAGGAGTGCCTTCTACCGCAATGAGTATGGTTGGTCGAGAGCCAGTAAAGGCGTTTGTGGATCGAGAGCAGGCAGTGGCTGGAATAAATGGTGGATTCTTTGCGATGGCGGCGATTCAGTCTTCAGATAATCGCATGGTGGGTCCTCTGAAAACTCCTGAGATGACGGAGATTGAGCCAGATTTCTCTGCGGAGCGGTGGCAGAAAATTCATAATCGTCCGTTGGTTATTTGGAACGATAAGGAGTTTGCGCTTTTGCCTTATGTGCCTGCTCAAATGAATAAGAACGAGCAGTATGAGTACTTTATGAAGGGGTACACCGACTGCTTTATGGGCGGTGTATGGTTGGTTCATCTGGGTGAGCCAAGAAGCAAAGAACTCCAGAATGTTTTTGGCTCGAAAGATATCCAGGATTATCGACGGCGTGCGTTTATTGGCATGACAAAGGATGGTGCTTTTGTGGCTGGTGCTGCCGTTCAGTCGGTTTCTAGTGAAAAGCTCGCGAAGGCGATAGCGGCGGCTGGAGTTGAGGAAGCGGTATTGATTGATAGCGGATTTTCGACTTCGCTTGTCTATGATGGAAAGGTTAAAGCATCAGGACACAGTAGCAAAACTGATCCTTCACGACCGGTTCCGCATGCGATTGTGATTAGGGGCACTTTGGATCCGACGGTAAACGATGATGAGGATTTGAAGGCGGCAACGGATGAACCAAGTGGTACTAAGAAGCGGCGTCGAAAGCAAAAATGAGCTCTTTGGGTGAGTTGCTAGGGAGTCGTGATCCGCTCAATATCTTGATTATTGAGGATTACTTTGAGTTTGTTGTCTTGCTTGAGCGTAAATTGTTGGAATTAGGACACCGAGTCATTTCTGCGAGCGGAGTGTCGCGAGTTGAGGGTGATTCAATGGTGCTTCATTCGTTTTCATCGGGTTGTAATGTCTCATCTTTTGGTTTGTTGACTGGCTGTTCTGAGGGACAATCAATCCCACTCTCATGGGCTCAGGTTTGTTTCTTGGATCACTACTTTAGGAGTGATGCGGGCCAAGGGGTTTCTCTTGATGGAGAAAATAACAATGGCAGTACTACCAATGGCTGTAATTACAATGGAACTACACTGACTCCTGTGTTGGTGGCTGGTGGAGTCAGGGTGATTGGAATGAGTTCGCGTTCTAGTGCCAATGCCCGGATGCGGTCGCTTGGTGCTGAGACGGCGATGGTAAAGCGAGAGCTTGAGCATCTTCTGCTCTTTTCGTAAAGCGTGATTCGATTTCGTGAGCGGATAAAAGAGTCAAGCCTCATGGAAATCCATGAGGCCTGACTCCTCTTTGTTTCGAAATTATG
>JAPLCS010000227.1 GCA_026392145.1 Fimbriimonadales bacterium
CTGTGATTTGGGAAACCATTCCAGTTAATCTTCCTCTGGTTCCAAAGGTCACCGATTCACCTTTGAAATTTTGAGCCCAACGAAGCCCAACTTCGTCATCCACATTCAATACACCCATTCTAGGCTGGAATTCAGAGAACAGTCTCCACTTGGCATTTTCGTACGCTTCCATCTTGCCATGGTAGTCAAGATGATCTTGCGATAAATTCGTGAAAGCACCTACGTCAAACGAAATACCACCAACACGATTTTGATCAAGAGCGTGCGACGACACCTCTATCGAAGCGTATTCGCATCCTTCATCATGTGCTTGCTTCAAAAGGTTATGGAGTTCAACGACATAAGGTGTTGTGTTTGCTAATTCCTTCAAAGGTGTTTGAGAGGTTTTGAATCCTAAAGTACCAATATAGCAAGATGACTTCCCTGTTGCTTCAAGCATTTGGTGAACCATCCAGGCGGTTGTAGTTTTGCCATTTGTCCCTGTAATACCGATGGCTTTGAGTCTTTGCGAAGTATTGCCGTACAAACAATTGCACAAGAGTGGTAACTGGGCTGAAAAGTCATCCAGAACAACCACTGGAACACCAAACGCTTTCAGAAAATTGTCTTGATGAGTTTTCTGGGAAATTATCAGTGCAGTGGCGCCATTAGTCACCGCAGATTCCATGAACGGGAACCCATTCTCGTAAACTACAAAGGCATCTCCACTCGCCACTTGCCTCGAGTCCGTTACCAAGCTTTGTATTTCAGCTTCGCAATGAAGCGATGGCATTACAACAAAGAATGAACCCTCTTGCAAACATTCTAAAAGGTCCAGAAGGTTCATACCCATATTCTACTTTTTATGTTTTCAAAAACGAGAATGGACCAAGACACAAGATCCTGGTCCAACCGAAATCACAACAGAGTAGTAGTTATTTTTTCTTACGTCTCTTTGAGAGCCCTAGCAATCCAAAGCCGATAGCCGCAATAGTCGCTGGCTCAGGAACAGGCTGGAAGGTGCTTGAAGCAACAAAGTTTCCGATTTGTTGCCCCATGGCCAATCCAATCTGATTGTCAAATTGGTAGTGGATTCCACCAAAAATTCTACTTTGTCCTGCTTCTGCAGCTGCTGCTGAGAAGCTATTAAAGTTTCGAGCTACACCTGGAGTATCTGGTGAAGTAACCGTAAAGCTCACGTTATCTCCAAACAGAGTGCCGAGTACAGCAGCACCAGCAGCACTAAAAGTGCTATGGCCGCTCGTGTAACTTGGATGCGGAGGAGTAGTCAACAAAGAAGTCCAAGTTGAATCTCCGGCTGTAGCACTATTCCCATCCAGATCACCGTTTCGAATGGCAGTGATAGGTCTCCAGAAACTGTAGGTGTACTTAGTATCCCAAGAAGCAATCGCTGCATCAGCTAGAGCAATGTTTAGTGAGCCGTACATTCTAAGATTGTCCTCGAGACTGTTGCCCTTAACCGTTCCTGCTTGCGTTGCAATTTCGTTCCACATCCCCGGAGGAGTCACAGTTCCAGCACCTGCAGCCCAAACTTTTGCAATATCAGTTTGTTCGGCAGTTCGAACAGTGCTGTTAGATGCCCCGTAAGCCTTCACTTCGTTATAAGCGTTCGCATATTCGACAGAAGTAAGCGAAGGAGGACCACCTGCTGCGAATTGCTTAGCTGAGTTGATTCCAAAAGTATCAACATTTCCCCATCCCGGTAACAAGGCAGAAGCTGAACCCGTTGGTCTCCACTTTCCTATGTCGGTTGATCCTGGGTATGAAGTGTTAGCCAAAGATGACTTATCATTTGAACGAAGATTCAAGATGGAAGTGGCACTCTCTGATCCAAGTCTGAGCCCTTCAATAACGGCTGCAGAACTTCCAAGGGCATTACGACGATCATTGTAAGCCTGATCAATTAAAGTCTGCTGTGTTGGAAACAACTGCTTAAGGGTGTTGTAGGCAGCAGCAGCAACCGCAGCTTCTTTCGATGCATTTGCAATCGTTGATGAACCAGAATAGCTATATCCTTTGGTAAAACCTGAAATGGCGTTTACGGCATCAGCTTGGGCAATACTTGTAATTGCCAGATTTCTTGAAGCTAACGGGGGAGCATAGTTCGCAGCTTTAATGGCCTTGAGTGCAATGTCATTCCAGAATTGAGCTTCGTCTGCTTGAGAGCAAGCTGCCAACAAACTTAAAGCCAGAATTGACAGATTTCTGAGCTGAGGTGATTTCATGGTATCTCGTTACGTGGCAATTTTTGTGCCACAACGTTTTTACATTAGTTTGAGTGAGCAACGAACAGAACCCGGATAAACCTAGTAATTAACTCGCATTTATACTTAGGTGAAACTTTCAAAGTCACCACAGGGTTAACCAACTCCCTCTCTAGACAGGGTCCTAAATTCAAGTTTGAACCAAGACAATGAGTCAATTTGAATCACAGAAGTGCCACACTCACAACAATTCAACTTTTTTGCCGAACTTCCATCGGTAAATCACGTTAAAGTAATTGACAAAATGAGTGCCGCGAATCCATCTTCTGCTTTCGAACACATATCTCTGGAAGGTAGAAAGGTCGACATTACAACTGTTGATCTGATTCCGGGTGAATTTGCACTCAAAAACCAAGTACTTCCTCTTAGTAGCACTGATGGAAAAGTTGTCGTTGCAATTGGGAATGTGGATTCACTACCCGCAGTTCAAGACCTAGAGATTCTCATTGGTCAAACCATAGAACCTGTTCTCACTGATCCCGTCCAACTCAAAGACAAGATTGAAGAAGTCTTTCTTGAAAAAATCCTGAGTCAAGTGGCTGGAGCGAATGATGCTGACACTACAATCATTGATTCAGACGACAATACAGACCTCGCCGACCTCACCAAGATGGCTGGTGAAACGGCCGTGGTCCAAATGGTTAATCTGATTTTTGCTCAAGCAGTAAGAGATGGTGCTTCCGACATCCACATTGAGGCTTACGAAAAAGATGTAAAAGTTCGTTACCGAGTTGATGGGATGCTTCAAGAGGTCATGAAGCCACCCAAGAGAATGCACTCAGCTCTCATTTCACGCATCAAGATTCTCGGTGAAATGAATATTGCTGAACGACGACTTCCTCAAGATGGCAGGATTAAAATCACTATTGCTGGTCGTCCTATAGACATCCGAGTTTCAATCCTTCCAACCGTTTTCGGAGAAAGAGCCGTTATGCGTATCCTTGACAAGGGAACGGCCATGCTCGGTCTTGAAGAGCTTGGCGTCGCTCCGGAAGTCTTAGAACGATATCGAAAAGTTATCAGTCAGCCTTACGGGATCATTTTGGCAACTGGTCCAACTGGCGCTGGCAAGTCCACCACCCTCTACGCATCACTCCAGGAAATTTGGTCGCCTACCACAAATATCATAACAGTCGAGGATCCTGTTGAATACCAAGTAGCGGGAATCAGCCAAATGCAAGTTCGGGCAAATATCGGACTCACCTTTGCAAGCGGGCTACGTTCTATCGTTCGTCAGGACCCTGACGTCATTATGGTGGGAGAAATCAGAGACCATGAAACTGCGGAAATTGCCATACATGCCTCCCTTACAGGTCACTTAGTTTTCAGTACTCTTCACACCAATGATGCCCCTGGTGCAGTGACCCGACTTCTCGATATGGGCGTCGAACCTTTCTTAGTTTCGTCTTCGCTCATCGGAGTTGTGGCACAACGGCTTGTCCGGCGCATTTGCTCAAACTGTTCCGAATCTGTAGCACCTCCATCGGCTGACATTATCGAGGGACTCGGAATTACCCCGGAAGAACTTCAAAGCGCGAACTTTAGACAAGGTAGAGGCTGCGACAAGTGTAATAATTCAGGCTACAAAGGGCGACAGGGTCTGTATGAGCTCTTCGTTATTGACGAAAACATCAAAAAGATGATTGTGGAAAGGCGATCGTCTAACGAGCTCAAATCATACGCCATTAAAAATCAGGGGCTGGTTACTTTGCTTCAAGATGGCAAGCGAAATGTGCTTGCTGGTAAGACCACCGCAAAAGAAGTTCTCAGGGTCTGTCAGAGGGAGGAGCTTTAATTGGCGACATTCGCCTACACCGTTCTGGAACCGAACGGTCAGCGTAAGTCTGGATTCTTAGACGCAAATACCAAAGAGGCGGCGGTCCAACAGCTTACGGGTTCAGGTAGCTATCTGATTGAGATCAGTGAACGAGCAGCTCGGGAGGGGTTTGGCTCACGAGACAACCAGGAAAAGAAAAAAGGGGGCAAACCCGCCAAAGCTGATGTGGCCCTTTTTACGCGACGACTTGCTGACCTAGCAGATGCAGGTTTGCCGCTTGACCGAGTTTTACAGGTAGTCGCGGAACAATCTGAGAATCAACAACTCACCGATTTAGCAGAAGAAGCGCTGGAAGATGTACGAGCAGGTTCAAGCGTTAGCGCGGCACTTGCAAAGCATCCTAAGGTCTTCACACCAATTTTCACTTCAACACTTGAAGCGGGTGAGCAATCGGGTCAGTTTTCAGAAGTTGCGGGACGACTTGCTGAGTTTCAGGAAAAAGAAGTTGGTAGAAAGAGTCAAATCGTTTCTGCTCTCATTTATCCAAGCATTTTGTTATTTATCGAGACGGCCTCTTAATGAGAATTCCAGTCATCGGAAAAATTGTTACCAAATCAACCGTTTCACGGTTTGCCCGAGTTCTCGCTACATTGGTTTACGGTGGAGTTCAAATTCTCGATGCTCTCGAATTGTCTGGAATAGCCTCCGGCAATCGCGTCTTTCAACGAAGCGCAGATGAAGTTAAACTCAATGTGCGAGAGGGTGTACCTATCGCACAGGCAATGCGTGACGCTAGAGCATTTCCACCCGTTTTGACACACATGGTCGCGGTAGGCGAAGAGACTGGTGACTTGCCAAGAATGCTAAACCGTGTCTCCGATTCACTAGACTTTGAAGTTGATAATGGTCTCCGCCGTGCTACGGCATTGGTTGAACCCGTTATCGTACTTGTCATGGGCGGATTTGTCGCCTTCGTCGTCCTCTCGGTTCTGCTACCGATCTTCAACGCACAAGATGTTGTGAAGTGAACTAAAATGAAAATCCCACTCAAAAACAAAAAAGCACGCGGCTTTACGCTCATTGAGCTTATGGTTGTTGTGCTTATTATCGCCGTTCTGGCATCTCTTCTCGTTCCAAAAGTTATTGGAAAGCAAGACGAAGCAAAAGCTAAAGCAACACTGTCAAACATTGCTCGAATCAGCTCAGTTCTCAACAACTTTCGGCTTGACTGCGACCGATATCCAACCAATGAAGAAGGGTTGAATGCGCTTGTCAACGCACCAAGCGATGCAAACGGATGGAAGGGACCTTACATCGAAGGTCAAGTTCCCCTGGATGCTTATGGCAATGACTTCGTCTATCAAACTCCTGGTCCAATTGGAGAAGATAGTTTCTTCCTAAGTTCAAACGGAAAAGACAATCAACCAAATACGGACGACGATATTTCAAACCTCGACCTCTAAATAATCAGGGATTGAATCACACGGGAATTTCAAATGAGTAGACGATTGCAAATCGAAACCAGTCCAAAGGCACTCAGTGTCTCTGGATTGGTCGTTTGCAACGACGATGGAAACAAGTCAACAACCCGTACAAAGCGTATCCGTACAAAGCGAACCCGTGTCAGAGCATTTACTCTTGTAGAAATGACGATTGTCGTGTTTATCTTGGGAATCATTGCAAGCACTTTGATTTCGAGACTGATGGTTCAGCAAGAGGGCAACAAGATGAGAAATTCAATTCAGAAAATTGAGTCTGCCGCCTACAAAGCCGAGCAACTAGCAGTCACAAGTGGTCAGATGCGAACTCTGGGATACGATGAAAGCACTCAAAGTTTGACGATTAGCCAAGACGCTGATAGTAGTGATCTAGTAAGTAATCAACCCAATAACACATTAAGACAATCCTCCTCAAATTCAATTGGACAGGATTCAGACATTTCAGAGTCCCTTGGAGCGGGATGGACAGTGAATGAGGTTAGAAACAGCAGTAGTGAAACTGAATCAACCCTTTCCATAAAGTTCTATCCAGACGGCACAGCGGAACCAAAATCCGTCCAGTTTCAACTTGGTGATTTAACCGTTGTACTGAAAGTAACTGCTGATGGTCGCATATCCGTAACACGAGGCGCGATCGAAGATGATAACCAACAAGAATGGGAGGCAGGGCAACTTGAACAACGTTCGGCAGGTTAAGAAAGGGTTCACACTTGTTGAAGTCGTAGTTTCTGTGGCGTTGCTCGCAATCGGTATTGTCGTGTCACTTGGAAGCCTCTCAGCAATGACCAAGACAGAGGTCAAACTGAGAAAAACAGAAGAAATGAACCGATTGGCAGTTCAAAAAATCGAAGAGGTACTTGCTGTAGGTAACGCAACAACAGCAGAAACTAGCGGAACTTTTGACGATTATGGGTACACAGGCTATGAGTGGAGCCTGGATGTAGCTCCTTCTGGCACAGAAAATCTCGATACCATAAGAGTAACCGTGACCGAGGCTTCTGCAAATTCTAGCGCAGGCGTTTCTGTAAGTTCTCTTCTCTACACGCCACCGAACACGACGGGAGCCACAAACTAATGCGCTTGAAGCACGGTTTAACACTGATTGAATTGTTAGTGGTGGTTTTCTCAATGTCCATAATTTTGGGAGCCGTGTCTTCTGTAGTTTTAACTTCCTTTAGGCACACAGATCGAGTTAAAGCGAGTCGAGAAACATCTGATCGAGATGCAAGATTTGAAGATAGGTTGAGACAACTACTTCAATCAGCGTACTTGTCCACAAATCAAGCGGATACTTCTTCGTATTTCCTGTCAGGAACGGAGAGCGATACGACGCTGGGAAGCAATGGGACACCGGGACAACTTGTCTTTACGGCCTTGAGCGACAAAGTTCCCTCTGAAATGCTCAACTCAACAGACGACTTTGAGACAGTTAATCAAATATACGGTCCGCATGGAGCAATAACAGAAGTATCTCTCTCAACTAGTCCTGTCGGAGAAGCACCTGTGCAAACAGGGCTATTCTATCGTCACCAAACTCCCGCAGATGGTGACAGTACACAAGGTGGAATCGAAACAGTTTTTGACTCTGACATAGACACAATCAGTTTTGAATTTTTTGACGGTGCTGATTGGCTGACGACGTGGGACACCCAATCTCAGGCGACTCCCCGACTCCCTGCTGCGGTTCGAGTTACCTACACGAGACCAAGCGACAACTCAAGCAGAGTCATGGTGGTTCGGTTGATACATAGTGATGTTACACCTGACAATCCAGTTGAACAAGCACCCGATGGAGGACAACAATAATGCTTTCAAAGGTGTACCGAAAACGAGGTCTTGTGATGGTAGTTACCCTGGCGGCGCTAGCTGGAGTAGTTATGGGTGTTGCGATTTTTGCAAACAACCAAAACAATGCCGTACAAATTTCCATCAATCGAAATGAACTCAGGCGTGCTCGTGTGGCAGCGCTCGCGGGAATGCAGTATGCGATGAATTCCATCCAAGCCGTCGCAGATGCTCCACAAGATCCGGTCACATCGGAAGATGATTGGGCAGTTTTAGGTCAGGAAGGTTCAGAAACATTCATTCTCGGAAACGAATCATTCCGTATTCAAATTGTTGACAACAGTACATTTTTGGATTTGAACACGGTCACAGAAGCACAACTGCTCAATCTAAATTTGACCCAGGAGCAAATTGATAGCCTGCTGTATTGGCGTGAGCAAGGTACTAATCCTCGAACAGAAGGGGCAAAAGATGAATATTACAACGGACTTTCCAAACCCTACAACACTCACCTGAATCGATTCCAGAATGTACTTGAATTGCTTAATGTTAAAGGGTTCAATCCTCAAACACTTTTCCAAGTCAACACGAATACAATTAGCACCTCAGCAAATGCTGTTACTGACATTCCGTTGTATGACTTAATTGGATTGGATTGTTTCAGTACGGCATCTAATCCGGAAGGTGACGGTAAAGCAAATATAAATTTGCCAACGCTTACTGCCCAGCAGTTGGCTCAAAACGCTCAAATTCCGCAAGCCAATGCTCAGACAATTATTCAGCAACGTGGTCTACAACCCAATCAGCAATTCCCAAACCTAAGCACAGTAATCAATCTCCCCGGTTTTCAGAATAACCAGACACTCATTCGAAGCGTTCTTGATCGAATGACCACCTCGGCGACAGAACGAGTTGAGGGTCGTATAAACGTCAATACGGCAACTAGTTCAGTGCTCCAGACGATTCCAGGAATATCACAGGATTTAGCAGAACAGATTGTAAGTAATCGACCCTCAGGTGGATACCGATTACTCAGCGAGTTGCTGACAGTGAGCAGCGATTCTGCTTTTGTTGGAGCAGTCGCGGATTCACTTTGTGTCAACTCACAGTCGTTCCTTATTCGAATTATTGGGAAGGCTGGCCGAATGACAGTCGCGATTCAAGCACTTGTCACTATTAACAACTCTGTACCAACCATCACACGCATCGAAGATGCGCCTTTCCCGGACATGGCAAGCCGCTGGAATTGGCAAGAACCAGCCACTGAAACAACGCTGTTGGAAAATCAATGAACCAGAAACACGAAAGACCTCAACTCATTATTGAATGGGACAAAGATTGGACTAGGGTAATTTTTACCGAGTCTGGTCAAACTCGCGAGTCAAGTTCCTTATCAGCCATAGAAGGTGTACAAGGGAAATCTGCCATTGTTTTGGTTTCACGTCGAAACATCCTTTCCCGAGTGCTTTCCTTGCCAGATGCAACTCGATCGGATGTATTAATCGCTCTCAAAATGAAGCTTGGAGATGTCTTCCCTATTCCGGCCAATGAACTCGCATTTGACTACATTCCAACTGCGGACAGAGATGAGAACGGCCGATTGTGTCATGTATTTGCAGTCAAGACCACGGACATTCATGAAGTAATCAAGCTCACTGAGTCGTTAGACATTACCGTTCATTCAATTGCTCCGGCACAATCTGGGCTTATACGGCTGAGTCAAAAAGATGGCGTCAACAGCGGGATTTACGTTGAAAGGTTTGGAGATTTTGTCAATTTAGACATCATCAAAGAAGGCAAGTTAACCTACTCAAGGGCAACCTCTCTTGAGACGCTAGACGTGGAACTTGAAAGGGCTAAAACACAGGTACCAGACTCAAAGATTTTCAGTTATAACGTTGGGCTAGACGGTACTGAGCAAAAACTACCAAGTAACCTTGCTTCCAGATTCCTAGAATCAGATTCTCTCATCGATTTGGAACCAGAGTCATACCGACTGAAAAAGGAAGATAAAGCCAGAAGTAAACGACATAGACAGAGCTATCTGATTTTTGCCGCAGGTGCCGTCATTGGAATGGTCGTTTATATGGACTTTTCAGATAAAAATGATAAATTTGCCAAAGAAGCAAAGCGCCTTAAATCAAAGGTATCAATCGCTAAACTTGCTACAGAGCGCCCAGAATCAACTTTGACCAAACTTCAACCACAGGCAGCACAACTCAAACTCGCTTTCGAACCGGCACAAAAAATGTCGGATGTAATGAAACTGAGTTCAATTTTGCTTCCGAAAGATGCTTGGCTCACCAGTTTAAGCTTAGAAAGAGGCAAACCTTTACAGATTCGAGGAACTGCGAAGAATTCTGAGGCAGTTTCTGCGTATTTGAAAGAGTTGACTAAACAAAAGCGACTCAGAGACGTTCGACTATTGTTCGCAAATAGCGGTGACATTGATGGAAGCCCAGTGGTTCAATTCAGCGTCTCAGCCTTTCCAGTCGGCAATCTCCCTATAGTGGAAACAGGGAAACAGAAAAAGAAATGATCAGTTTTAGAGATCCAAAGGACCAGCTACCAAGTGCCCTAGCAATTGCAGGGATAGCCCTTCTTTTGGTTTCTGCGGTTGCAAACTTTACTGTCCGCTCCAAGTCTATTGCCACTGAAAAAAGAAAGGCCAACAAAGAGTTAGCCACTCTTGATGAGCGATTGGACAAAGCCAACGTAGACTTATCTGCGGCGGAGTCAACCATCAAGAAAAATAAATGGGAAAAAGGAGAAGAGAATTAGTATTGTAAGTTTTCGGCCTCAAAAAGTTATTGAAGGAGCGAGCCTTCGACAGCTTCCCTTTTCACTCAATGTAGATGGTTCCTTTTTGAACGTTGCGGATATGATTGCCTCAATTGAAAAGCCTGGAACCAAGCTAGCAGTTAGTCAAGTTCAATTCGCATCAAAAGATGGTGGAGAAACAGGAGACCAGATATCAGCTTCAATTACTCTAGTTGCCTACCTTGACAAGCCAGCCTCCAAGGAAACAGCGAAATCGACTTCAACGCCTCTGAGAAAACCGACGACCACAACCACCAAAGGATAACGATTCATGAGAAAGAGCCAACAAACTAAGAGAAGTTCGTTACCAAAGGTAATGATTGCCGGGGGCATACTGGTCGCCATTGTCGTACTGATGCCGAATGATTCTGCGCCCGTAAAAAAAGCTGGTAAAGGATTCCAATTTGCGGGAGCAGGTGGCAGTTCTAAGAAAAAAACAGATCTTTTTGAACCTGAAGATTATAAAGCTCAGTTCGGAGACTTGGATGGAGAAATGAAAAATTCATTCAGGCCGCTGGTTGTAAAAAATGGTGGAGTTAACAGCTTGAATTCTGCCTCAGTGAACACAATTCCAACGTCATTCACGGGGGGAGAGCAAAATTGGATTTACACGGGCAACATGACAGTAAATTCCGTTCCCAATGCCTTGCTTGAAAACACCGTATCAGGAGAGGGAGTCTTCCTTAAGCCAGGCGAGAAGTGGAAAACAATGCAGCTACGCCAAGTGATGAACGATTCAATCGTACTAGAGGGCGAGGACGGTTACATGAAAACCATTTTCTTTGCCCCTCAAACTTTAGAACCAATTTCACCAGCCAAGGTTGCTACGAACTTACCTCCAGCTAATGCAGGCATGACAACTCAACCTGGTCAAGTACCCGGAATGGTGGGTATTCCAGGTTTCGGAAATGCAACGAACGCGTTAACAATGCCAAACATGGATCAAAGTGGCATGAACCAAGGCCGTGGAAATCGTGGTGGAGGTGGCAAAGCCGGTGGAGGCAAGAGAGGTCGTGGAGCCCAAGCCGAATCACAAACTGACCTTTATGGACCAATAGGAAGCAATCTTTCAGACGTTTATTCAAGCACCGATAAAAATTCAACAACATCCAGAAAGGAGAACCAATCTCAATGAAAACTCAAATTCAAATCACTGCCCTCGCCCTTATTTGTGGGCTGACTTTGCCTGCGATTTCTCCGGGACAATTTGATGTCGGTGGTGGGCAATTCTCATCTTCTGACTCATCAATTTCCAATTTCAAATTCAATCCTAAAACAAAAATAAAGCTTGACTTCAGGAATGCAAATGTTGATTTTGTTCTCGATATGTATTCGCGGACATCAGGAATCACAATCGTAAAGGACCCAGCCCTAACTGGACCAATAACGGTAACAAGTGCAAATGCATTGCCATTGAAAGACGCATTTTCAGTTCTCGAAAAAGTTCTAGATCTCAAAGGCTTCACATCATCAAAAGAAGGCAACTTTATGGTTATTCGCAAAAAAGAGCAGCGTAACCAAGGGTGGGGAGGCAGAGGTGGCTCAGGTTTTGACCCATCTATGATGTCCAGCATGTTTGGACAACAAGAAGAAGGCAAACTAAAGATTTATCCTATTAAATTTGCAAACGCCACACAGGTTGCCCGTGTAGTCAACGAAGTTTTTGCGACATCCGGCCAACAATCGACGAATCCGTTTGCAGCAATGATGAGCGGAATGTCACAAGGTGGCGGTAGCATGTTCGGAAACCGTGGAGGACGAGGTGGCGGAGGATTCAGTTTCGGTGGCTTTTCCCAAGCTGGCCGTGGCGGAAGCTCAGGCTCTAATGTAAGAGCATCTAGTGATGATTTCTCGAATGCGGTTATTGTTAATGCGCCAGATAAGCAACAGTTGGAAGTTGAGCGCGTTATTAAGCAAATTGACAAAGAAACTGACCAGCCACAGCGAACGAAAGTCTTCCCTCTTAAGTTCGCCACAGCTCAAGAGATTGCTTCTACAGTTCAAAACGTTCTGACAAATAATGCTCCGAGAGGAAGAGGCGGTGCATCTGCAAGCGGTTCGAACGTTGGTGATAGGTTCCAACAAGCCATTCGATTTGGAAGTACTCAGGCAGCATTTGGAACAGTTGCGGCAGACGCTCGGACCAATTCTCTCGTGGTCACGGCTACTGAGGAAAGTCTCCTGATTTCAGAATCAGTCATTAAAGAATTGGACAAAGCGGTTGAGTTTCAAGACACAACAGTTGTTATTCCACTGGAAAACGCTAAAGCTGACGAAATTGCAAACCTCATAAACCAATCTTTCGGGCAACGGCAAGGCGCTGGTCGTACGAATCGAACAACGACTCCCAACGCACAACGAACCAATACGACAAACGCTGCCAGAAACAATGCAGGTGGTGGAGCACCTCGAGTTGGAGGTGAAATTAGTGATCCTAATAACTTATTCCTTGACATGGAAGACCCCAATTCAGAGTCAGGTCAGCTACTTA
>JAPLCS010000390.1 GCA_026392145.1 Fimbriimonadales bacterium
AGGTGCGCCACCGGCAACCGAATTACCGTTACCCATAGCGTACATATCACCTGAGAAGAACACTCGATCGGCAACACCGTAACCGTTGCTCAGTTGTGGTCTTTCGGCAGCAGGCAAACTAGAGACATCAAATGAAATGAAGTCGCTGACGAACCCACGAGTAATAACCGAATCGCCGTTTACCTGGTTAATTTGATTGAACCAGTCGCTGTTGAATGTAGCAGCCGCAGAACCGGTGGAATTGTCGACATTAATGGTCTCACCATCCATGTAGATGGGAATATGAGTGTGTCGACCAGTAAAGGTTCGCACATACGAAGTCAAGTTTACAGGAGCACCTGAAACGTTGCTAAATTCTTGTGAGGTCGTACCATCATTTGACGTGTAGTTCACAAAGTTGAGCTGAACAGTATCAAACAATCGACTTGCAGCCCCATTTGATGGGACATTGGTTGACAGCATTTGTGATTGATATGAAGTCAGAGTCAATCGTCGTTCGTTGATTCCTGAGGATTCCGAACCTGCGCCATCAGTTACGACAAGATTTCTCACCGTTGCAGCTTCGTAGCCTCCTGCACGACCTGCGCCGGTCAAGAATGCGTATTGAAGCAATCCAGGGGTATCGGGAAGGTTGACCGAAGCCACTTCACTCGCAAACCCACCAGTGGAACCGCCTGTCGCTGTGCCACCTGTAACGCCGCCCGAATTTCCGCTTACCGTGTTACCGGCACAACCGAATAGAGCCACAGCAAGGGCGAAAACCGCTGTACTCCCATATATAACCTTCCAGTCCAATTGACGATGCATAGCAAATCCTTCGTTAGGAATGAAAGGAGTATAGCAAGCAATTGCTATTAAATGGGAGTTTTTTTGAAAGGTTTTATCAACACGGTACACTTCTAAATCTGTGCTAAGAGAAGATTTACTTGATTTGAACGATATTCTCCAGCATCCTGGACGAGTTTTGGCGGTGGATGTGACCACAGAGTTACTCCAAGAAGAAGACCTTGATCTAGTTCAACCGCTAGATGGATACCTTGAAGCAATCTCTACTGGCAATCTGCTCCTTATTACTGGAGAATTTAAGGCACGGGCAGTGTTCGAGTGTGCCCGATGTGCTGGACCCTTAGAATTGGATATTGAATTCCAGATTGATGAGCAGTTCAATGTTGTGGGAACGCCGAGTTCACTTAGCCACCAAGACTTTGCAAAAGTTGACGCCGATGAGCCGTATCCCTTATTCGAGGGAAACAACCTTATGGTGGAAGCGCTTCTGCGACAATCTTTTTTGCTTAACTACCCGACTCAAGCTCTGTGCGATTACGGTTGGGATGGTGACTGCCCCGTTGCCAAAGAACGCGGTGCTGATAAATTAACTCAACTGACAACGCGCCAAGAATTCGAACAACTGAAGACTCTTGTAGAGCCAAGTGACCAGTCGGAGGAAGAACAATAAGTATTGTCCTGGACGCCATGGGGGGCGACAATGCACCCGCCGAAATAATTCAAGGCGCACTGCTTGCTCTTCCTCAAATACGACGAGACTTGATTCTTGTAGGTGATGAAACTACAATCCGCAAGCATCTGCCTCCCCATCTTCCACCTCGGCTCCAGATTGTCCATGCATCACAAACCGTTGAAATGGACGAAAAGCCATTAGATGCATATCGAAAGAAAAAAGACTCTTCAATGATGGTTGGAGTGAAGTTGGTCAAAGATGGCAAAGCAGAAGCATTTGTTTCAGCCGGCTCCACTGGAGCAGCATCTGCAACCTCACTGCTCACGTGGAGACAGGTTGAAGGCATTCACAGACCAGCAATAGGTACGCAACTCCCCAACAGCCATGGTGGCTTCGTGATGCTGGACTCTGGAGCCTCCCCTGACGTAGATCCCGAACACCTTGTTGAGTTTGCGATTATGGGTCGTGCCTATGCTGAAAAAGTAATGGGAAGAAAAAAACCAACCGTGCACCTCATAAATATAGGTGAAGAAGAGGGCAAAGGAAACGCCTTTGCTAAACAAGCATACAAACTACTTTCGAAGTATGAGTGGTTCAAAGGAAATATTGAAGGCAAAGATATGTTCAATTCGCCATGCGATGTGGTGGTGTGTGAAGCCTTCGTGGGTAACGTAGTCCTTAAAACGGCAGAAGGGGTGGCGGAAATGTTTGCCCGCTTTATCAAACAAGGGGTGCCAACCAATAAGATTTTCCAGTCGGCCTACTAGACAGTCAAAAAAGTGATGGCTCCCATCAGAAAACACATGGATTACGCTGAGGTTGGCGGTTCCCCGTTACTTGGTCTGAACGGAATATGCATCATTGCTCACGGACGAAGTAACGCCAAAGCAATCATGAATGCGGTCCTCATGGCGGACCGTGCCGCTGAGAACGCTTTGGTAGATGCAATTCGAGATGCTGTCTCCCGAGATTTGGGTCCTCATATTTCGCCAGAATCTGCCCAAGCCACTTTACTATCGAAGGAAACAGAAGAGTAATGCCTACAAAAGCCGTTATAAAATCCATTGGACACGCCTTGCCATCACGCCGAGTCACAAACCACGATCTTTCAAAAATCGTGGATACAAACGATGAATGGATTGTTCAAAGAACTGGCATTAAAGAAAGACGATTCTGTGCCGAAGGCGAAGGGACAGGCACACTTGCTGTTGATGCGGCGAAAGAAGCGCTTGATAAGTCCGGTCTGAGCCGAGATGAAATTGATATGGTGATTGTCGGCACTGTCTCAGGCGATTATCTGTGGCCATCAACCGCGACCTATGTCCAAAACGAACTTGGATTACGGAACGCCGGCGCCTTCGATGTAAGTGCGGCATGTGCTGGATTTATCTACTCTCTTGCTACTGCAAATGGATTCATTGAAAGCGGCATGATGAAGAACATCATCGTCGTGGGAGTTGATTGCCTATCAAAGCAAGTGAACTGGGAGGATAGAACAACTTGCATCCCGTTTGGCGACGGTGCGGGCGCAGTTGTATTGAGTGGAGTTGAAGATACAAATCGTGGAATCGTCAAAACAGTCATGTTTTCCGATGGCAGCGGCGCTAGCTCTATTCATATTGAACTAGGGGGGACCAAGTACCCTCCAGGAAGCCAACCTAACGAAAACTGCATTTATGGCATTTCTATGCGTGGGCAAGAAG
>JAPLCS010000413.1:0-6814 GCA_026392145.1 Fimbriimonadales bacterium
TCCACCAACGTGGTCTTCGTGTGCATGAGTAAGAAACACACCCTTAACTCTCTCTTTGTTTTCAATTAAATAAGTAAAGTCGGGAACAACAATATCCACTCCCAGCATTTCTTCGTTGGGGAAAGAAAGTCCACAATCCACAACGACAATGTCATCACCTTGCTCGACGAGACTACAGTTCTTACCAATTTCGCCGACGACACCCAGGGCTATGACTTTTACTTCACTCACGATAACAGGGTACCTGCAATGAGGGAATTCCAAATTCAATCAGCCGTTCTTTCAAGGTTATGAGTGATAGCAAAAACAATTACTAAAAAAAAGAAGTCCACCCTAAAAGATGAACTTCTTCCTTCTATGTTGTCCGTAAAAATACGGGAAACTTACTTGATTCCGGCAACAGCTTTAGCAACTGTTGGAGGAAGGATTACACTGTCAATCACGTGAATGACACCGTTGGTGCACTTGATATCTGCAGCTGAAACCTTTGCTCCGTTGAATGAAGCTCCACCTTTCAGAGAAACAGTAACTTCTTCACCTTGAACAGTCTTAACCTTTCCGGCTTTGAGATCCTTTGCCATAACGTTTCCGGAAATTACGTGATAGGTAAGAACCTTGGTTAAAAGTGCCTTATCTTTCCCAAGAATGTCCAAAATCTTCTTTGGAACCTTAGCAAAAGCTGCGTCAGTTGGGGCAAGTACAGTGAATGGGCCGGTGCCTTTAAGCGTGTCTACAAGGCCAGCGGCGGTGACGAGCTTTGCAAGTGTCTTGAAGCTACCTGCAGCAACTGCGGTATCAACGATGTCCTTTTCTCCTACCTTAGCAGGAACAAAAGCTGCGAGTGAAAGCACAGAAAGTGCTAAAATGGTGTTGCGAATCTTCATTGGATTTGTCTCTTTGGTAGTGTCAGCTACCATGGTCTACTACAGGGCTCGGAAGGTAAAAGTTCCGGGCCCGTAGTTTTTAATCGAATAAAAATTAGCCTTTTTTTAGTTTTGAGGCATATTTTTTCCTAAACTCAGCTACCTTCGGTGCCACGACGTACTGACAGTAACCTGCGTTCATCATCATTCTCTCCTGAGGAGTCGCCTTCTCATACTTAACAAAGTAGTTTTGGTGATACTCTTCAGCTCGAACATAGTTCTTGAGAGGCTCAAGTTTGGTCACGATGTTTGCCGAATAGATTCTTGCCTTTGAGATTTCTTTAATAATGCTCTCAGCTAACGCTTTGCCTTCTGCATTTTCATAAAAAACAACACTACGATATTGAGTTCCCGCATCTGGGCCTTGCCGATTCAACTGAGTAGGGTCATGGAGAGTAAAAAAGATTCGAAGAAGATCTGCTTCACTTACTTCCTCCGGATGAAATGTAATCTTCACAACTTCCGCATGACCAGTGGTTCCACTACAAACTTGCTCATAGGTGACAGGAGTACGGGCACCGCCAGCATAACCGCTTTCAACGTCAACAACTCCCTTGAGAGCTTCAAAGTTATGTTCGATGCACCAAAAGCATCCTCCACCGACGACAAGTGTTTTTGTTTCCATTTTTTGTTTTGTTTGAGTTTTTGACTGTCCATAACCTGTGGTGACAGCAAAGATAATCACTAAGAGCAGGCAACCAAAATTAGACCAAGATTTTAACATTGTATGCTTAACTACGCACTTCTCAAGTTCTTTGATACCAAGTCCCCAGTGCTTTCCCTACACAATTTTCATCCCCACTTTATTCAAAGCCTGTAAAATCACGTTATGTCGGTGATTGTTTGTGGTCTGGGACAAGTTGGCGTACGGGTTGCCGTGCTTCTGCTCAACCTTGGACAGCAAGTCAAGGTAATTACCACTGACGCACTTCCTGAATTCCAAAAATTAGTCGAAGACGCCGGCGGAGAAATCATTAAGGCAGACGCTCGTGATTCAGCCGAATTGGTGAGAGCCGGAATTGGGGAAGCAAAATCACTAGTAGCATGTACAAGTTCGGACCTTCAAAATATTGAAATCTCCTTGGATGCGCGAGCAGCAAACCCCCAACTCAGAATTGTTGCGAGAATATTTGACCAAAACTTAGCGACTCAATTGAGGAACACCTTTGGAATCGATGAAATTCTCGCCATGTCTCAATTAGTGGCTCCTATTTTTGCGGCCGAGGCACTTGATAGTCAGGCACTCGGCACATTCAATTGGAATCAAAACAAGTTCACGGTGGTCTTAGGTGACTGTCAGAGCCCAGCAGATCAAGAATTCGTAATCAACGAAATTGGAAAACTGAGCCTGCTAAAATCTTCAGACAAAGTCCAAAAACCCAACCGCCAAAAACGTGGCGACTTCATCTGGCAGCTTATTAAGAACACTCCTAGAGAACTCGGAATACTCTTTTTGTTCGTGACTATTCTTTCGGTTCTCTGCACAGGAGTTTTCCTTCTCGCAATGGATTTATCTCCGATTGATGCCTTCTATTTTGTAGTCACAAGTTTAACCACCACTGGGTACGGTGACATCAATGTAGTGAACGAGAGTAACTGGCTCAAACTATTCACGATTGGCATGATGATTATCGGATCGGGCTCTATTGCAGTCCTGTACTCGATCCTTACCAACTTTATCGTATCCACCAAATTCGATGATCTGTTTGGTCAACAGCAAACCAACATGAAAAACCATGTGGTTGTAGTAGGTCTTGGAAACCTGGGCTACAAGTTAATTGAAACCCTTTTGGCAATGGACATCCCAGTTATCGCCACAGATCTAGACAGTTCCAATCCATTTCGAGGAACACTTCAAGATCAAATACCGATTATTGTCGGGGATGGACGCGAGAGTTACACACTTCAGAGAGCATCAGTTCAACATGCTAGGGCGGTAATAGCGACTACTGGTGATGACGGTGTGAATTTGTCAATTGGACTTGCGGCTAAAGAAATCAATCCAAAGGTAAAAACCGTGATTCAACTGTTTGAATCGACATTCGCTGCAAAAGTAGAGGCAAACCTCAACATCGATCGTGCCCTAAGTGCATCACTTCTGTGCGCACCAGGATTTGTAGCAGCAGCAATATTTCCCAAAGCCGTATTTAGCTTTTTCTCAAACAATCGCCTTGTGGTGCTCTATGAAAACGAACAAGGAAAACTCGAAGTAGCTCAGGTTTCGTGCAGAAAGTCAAACTAAATGAACACTTTCCAATCTCTGTCACAATCTAAGAGTTAAGAAGTTTCAGAAATGCGTCGCTCAGAATCCATCATTGCTCTCGCGGCTGAAATCAATGCGAGCTTCAGCCAATCCATCAAGCCTCTGCTAGCAAGTCATGGAATTACTCATAGCGACTTCGAACTTCTTTCTCTCATCTGGTCTGCTGATGGCAGATCCAACCAATCCGATCTTTCAAGAGCGCTTGGATTAAGTAGAGCGACTGTAAGCGAAGCAGTTGGGAATCTTGTCAAACGGGGACTTGTTCTCAAATCGGACTCTGAAAGCGATAAAAGGATGGTTCAAATCATCCTCACACCAACAGCGCACAGAATCATGGGTGAACTCGCTATCGAACTCAAAAACCTCGAAGCACATTGGAACCAAAGTCTCTCACAACGTGAGTACGAATCAACAACTAAAGGTCTGCGAAAGCTGCTCGATCAGTCTAATTCCTAACTCACCATTCAATCTCGCTAACTAGGTACCCTTAGGATTGAATGTTTGATAGATACTTGCCTTCCGAGTTTGAACCTAAATGGCGTGAACAATGGATGAAATCGGACCTGTTCCGAACTCGGGAAGAAGCGGGAAGAAAAAAGTTCTATGGTTTAGACTTCTTTCCTTATCCAAGCGGTGCTGGATTAAGCGTAGGTCACTGCAGAAACTACGTACCAACCGACGTGCTTTGCCGTATGAAATACATGCAAGGCTACAACGTTTTGCACCCAATGGGTTTTGATGCTTTTGGACTACCAGCAGAGAATGAAGCCATCAAACGTAGAAGTCATCCTGCCCCAATGATTGAAAAATATGCCGCGAACTACAAACGGCAAATGGATTTAATTGGAATTGGATTCGATTGGAATCGATCATTCAAAAGCTCAGATCCCGAGTACTACAAATGGACACAATGGATTTTTGGAGTGCTCTATGAACGCGGATTAGCATTCCAAAAATTGGGAGCTGTGAACTGGGATCCAGTTGACAAAACAGTGCTTGCTGATGAAGAAGTCATTGGCGGCAGAGCAGAGCGCTCCGGTGCCGTGGTAGAAAAAAAATGGATTCCGCAGTGGTACTTCAAAATTACCGAGTACGCCCAACAGTTGATCGATGATCTTGAGACAATTGATTGGCCAGAGGGTATCAAAGCCATGCAACGTAACTGGATCGGCAGAAGCGAAGGCTGCCAGTTCACCTTTAGAGTTGCAGGAACGGGCGAAAAAGAGGCATACGATTTAGAATCAGTTCAACCTGGCTTCACAAAAGCCCTCCATTTTGATGTTTTTACCACACGGATAGACACCATTTTCGGTGTCACCTTCTGTGTGCTTGCTCCAGAACATGCTCTGATTGACCTACTACCTGTTGGTCCAGAAGAGCGAACAAGAATTGAAGAATATCAAGCAAAAGCTAAGCTTCTTAGCGATACAGATCGAACCGCCGACTCCAGAGAAAAAACCGGATGCTTTACAGGTGCTTATGCAGTGCATCCTTTCACCGGTAAGCACATTCCAATCTGGATTGCAGACTATGTACTTGCTACCTACGGAACCGGTGCGATTATGGCAGTGCCTGCACACGACCAACGTGACTTTGAGTTTGCGACTAAATACGATATTGAAGTTCAATTGGTCATTCAGCCTGTGGAAGGAGAGGTTCAATTCCCGCTCAAGTCCGCAGTTGAATCCAAGGAAGGCACCCTCGTTAATTCAAATCATTACAACGGTCTTTCGGTAGCCGAAGCCCAAGACAAATTGGGGATACGATTGGAAGCCGAAGCGATTGGCGAGAGGAAAATCCAATACAAACTCCGCGACTGGTTAATTTCACGTCAGCGATATTGGGGATGCCCCATACCAATCATCCACACAAAAGATGGACAGGAGCAGGTCGTACCAGTGAGTGATCTCCCTGTTGAACTCCCGGTGGTGGACCAATACGAACCATCAGGTGATGGTTCATCACCACTAGCGCACATTCCAGAATTTATCAACGTCACTGACCGTGACGGTTTCCTCGCACGAAGAGAAACTGATACCATGGGAGGCTTCGCATGCTCCTCATGGTACTTCTTGAGATTCTGCGACCCACACAACCATGATCAAGCATTTGATATTGAAAAAGTAAAGTATTGGATGCCGGTTGACTGCTATGTAGGAGGCGCAGAGCACGCTGTAATGCACCTGTTGTATGCCAGGTTCTGGACAAAGGTACTTTTTGATGCAGGTCACATTCCAATCAAAGAACCCTTCCAAACACTCAGAAATCAGGGACAGGTCCTCGGATACACGCCTTACCGAAAGCCGAGAACCGGGGAAACCCTGGGAGTAGGAGAAGAAGGAATCCTTGTTTCGTACGAAGAAGCTAAGTTGTTACCCGAGGAAGATCTCACCTGGAAATGAGTCCGCATGTCTAAGTCAAAGGGTAACGTAGTAACTCCAGACGAAGCAGTTGAACAGTACGGTGCTGATGCACTCCGAATGTACTTGCTCTTTGTGGCTCCTTTCCACGCAGACGTTCAATGGTCCAACGAAGGCATGCAAGGAATGGTTCGGTTCCTATCTCGTATATTCCGATTCGCGGCCGACATTGAAAAGATTTTCGAACCTAATTGGAAGGATTTAATCCCATTTGCGCCTTTAGATGCGCGAGCAAAGAAGATTCGAAGAATCACGCATCAAACAATCAGAAACTGCACCAAAGATATCGAATCTTTTGGGTTGAATACCTACATTTCATGGCTAATGAAATATCTAAACGAGCTGACGGATATCTCAGGAAAGCCAGAAGGAATAGAACTCGCCTTGAGCGAAGCCTTGGAAACTTTGGTCCTACTCATGTCTCCGGCAGCCCCTCACTCTGCAGATGAGATTTGGAGCTCACTCGGTAAAGAAGGTGTCACCTATCACGCCGAATGGCCAACTTGCGACGACGAACTAGCCAAAGACGACGTTGTCACAGTCGCAATACAAGTAAACGGTAAGCTTCGGGACACCATCGATGTTGAAATTGGTTTAGGAAATGCCGAGATGGAAAAGATTGCGCTTTCAAGTGAAAAAGTGAAAATCTACACCGATGACAAAGAGATTAAAAAGGTGATAGTAATCCCCGGAAGGTTGGTTAATATCGTAGTAGCTGGATAAAGAACATGAAACTCAAACCCGAGATGATTGCGGCAGGATTGATTGCCGGCTTAGCCGCTCTCATGATTTTCTCTGACAAAACAGTCAAAACACAATCTGGCGCAAACATCCTGCGCAACGTTAACGAATATCAATCCTCCATAAACAAAGCTGCCGGGCTGGCCACCACCGTTTTCCAAAAGGCAGATGCTGGACAGGAATTAAATGATCTAGATAAGTCCAATCTAGAACTTGCAGCAAAAGAATTTGAGGCGATGAAGGCTTACGATCCAAAGTCTGTAACCGCAGTGTTTGGAGCAGGGAAGTGCTATATGATTCTCGGTGACAAGCAACGAGCAAGTGAAAATTTGGAGCAGGCCTACCTGAACTACCAAATCGACCCTTCGAAAGAACTAGACGGAGTAAAAGACACCGCAATTGAAGCTGCAGGATTGCTTTCCGAAGTTGTATTTACTCAGGGCAATGACTCAATAGCTGACTACAAC
>JAPLCS010000413.1:6928-20279 GCA_026392145.1 Fimbriimonadales bacterium
AATCTATTACAAGAAATCTTTTGATTACGCCAACATCGCCGTCCAACAAAAGCCAAACGGATTTCGATATCTTCTGGCTCGATGCCAAGTTCTGCTTGCAACAGGAAATAAAGATCAAGCCCTTAAAGACTTCCAGACAGCAAAATCTTTGGCACCTACTGATTACAAAGTAGTCATGTTCGGCAAGTTACTTGGGAACTAAAACTACTTAGCTTCAGAAGATTCTTTCATCAACTTTTCGAGTTCTCCGTTTCCTGTAACGGTAGACGACCAAAACTTGGTGATCTTCTCTTTCCCGCCAACACGCTGAATTAACCACGATTCTTTGTCTGGCCGAGTAGCCTGGACAAGATCATCACTTATCCACTTCAAAGTGAATTTCACTTCACTAGGTGCCCCAGTGCCTTTCGATTTGATGCCATAAAGGTGCATTAACTCATCTTCAAACTTTACTCTTGCAGTGAGAAAGGGCTCTTCGCTTCCCAGCTCAGTAAGCAACGACATATGATCTTGCTTCTTAAAACTCAGAACTGCTGCTTTCATTTGGGTATCTCGAATAACCAGCTCAGCCTTTTTATTCATCCTAAAAACCTTTTTAACAACCCACTCACCAGTCAAGGTTGGAGGCTTCAACCCAATAACCATCTTGAGTTGCTTAAAATTATCCGTCCATGGTTTGGTGTAGCCAACTAATCCAGAAGCAGCAATGAGGAACAACACTCCAACGGGACGCCAACTTCCTGGTTCAACATAAGCCCCAAATCGCTTTCGTCGCTTCTTCTTGTAGCCTTGCAGTCCAGCGCCAATGGCTGTATAGCGACAACTTCTGCATTGATCACGACCTGCAATCCAAGAAACTCCGCATTTTGGGCAAGTGCCTAGGTCCATAGTTAATCCTAGGTGAATCCAGGCCGACTGGTCACAAATTTGCGTGATTTACTTTCAGCTAGACAAAAAAATAAGTCTAAATACCGAGGTCTTAGGTCCCATCTACAGCAATATTTTTATAAAGTTTCTGTCTAGCTGAAAATTAAATAGAGATTAGCCTCCTAAAAACCCGATAAATTTACTAGGTAGACATCCTTACCAGTTGTTAGCGAGAGAGACCCAAATGATGATTAGTAATTCAAGCTCAGCTCAGTTTGCAAATATACAAAGAACGACAAGCGAAAGGGATTCTCTGAAAAGGACCAATTCCAAATCTGGAGATGGCTCTACTCCAGTCAATCAATCTTCACCACAACAAACCGATACGGTAGAAATTCCGACGGGCAACCTAGGTCGACCAATTCCACCTGCGTCATCTGATTTTGGTGTAGGACGAAGAATTCAAATGATGAGGGAAAGGAATTGGAAAAAGAGCACTCTCGTTGAACCTGCAGCTTCATCTAATACCAAGCCAACAACAAGCCCGATTATTGTTCATCAACCCAAAGAAACCGATTTGATAAACAACTCGAAAGATGACGGAAATTCACAAGCAACAATCGGCCCATCTGTTTCTTCAACCACAGTGAATACGACCACTTTGAGTCTAACGACTAAGGCAAGAAATCAAGCAATGCTCAGCCGAGCATATGGGACAAAATCCTAACGCTATCTTTACGCCAAGCGTAATATGAAACTCAAATAGAAAAATACGCCCTCAGTCTCTCAATATGAGTACATGACCGAGGGCTTACTTTTTTGCCGTGGATTGAGCAGATACCACGGCATTGAACGATTCCAAAATGAAATCTTATCGTCGTAATTAACAAGTGAGGCAAAGTCTATGCCAATCGTTAGATTTGCTTCAAAATTTGGACAATGTTCATTAATTAGCTCGATAGCCCGATAAACTGCAAATATGTTTGCTTTGACCGTCGGATGCATGCTCGCCCATCAAATTATCAGCGAGCCAGTAGGAGTTCTTCACAAGCGAGAAAATATCACTCAAAGCCAATCCACACCTTTACTGCTCAATCAAGATTTTAGTTCTGGGTTCAATAGTTGGCGTACAGAAGGACAAAACCCTCCGAAGGTCGAGGTAATCAGCACAACCAGTGGACCTTTTAAGAACTTATCTAAAATCTCTGTCAATTCTCAGGGATCAGAACCATGGGCATGTCAAATAGCCCAATCAATCAGCTCTACTCTTTCTAAAGGAGACGTAGTGTATCTAAGGATATGGTTAAGAAGAACAGGACCAGCCCTGACCACAAACTTAGTTTTCGAAGAGTCAATACCACCCAATCGAAAAGAAATCTATGAATCAGTCATTCCTACGACAGAGTGGCAAGAATTCAAAATTGCAACTTCCATCGAAAGAGACTATGCTACCAAAGCTTCTCAGTTCAAACTATTTTTCACAGGCAAGGGAACTATAGAAGTTGGACCCGTCTCACTCACAAACCTTGGCAAAGCTGACATTTCTAGACTAGAAGTTAACCTAGGAAAAGAAAGTTACATAAAAGATCAAGCGTGGAAAGATGAAGCAAACGCAAAAATCAAATCATTAAGAATGGGCAACCTCACAATCAAAGTAGTTGATGAGAAAGGGAAGCCCGTGAAATCAGGAGTTCCAGTCAGCGTAAACCAAACTGGTCATAAGTTCAAATTCGGTACAGCTGCTCCTGCCCGACTACTCATTGATCCTTCACAAAACGGTCAGAAATTTAGGGAGATTATTACTTCCCACTTTAACACCGTAACTTTTGAGAATGATCTCAAATGGTACAAAGACGATCCAAACAAATTTGAAAAGCTCATCTTTCCAGCAGCAAATTGGTTAGAAAAAAATCAAATTCAGCTCAGAGGTCACAACCTCATCTGGGGTTCATACAGGAACTCCCAAATGCTTGATAAAAACCTGAGTTCAGAAGAAACATGGAAGCAAATTGAATCACATGTGAGGGAATACACCACCAAAATGAAAGGAAGGGTCTATCTTTGGGATGCGGTAAATGAAGCCGTGAGCGAAACCGACGTCTGGGAAAAAGTCGGGTGGGATAAATTTCCAGAAGTGTTCAAAATAGCCTCAAGCATAGACCCTCTTGCTGAACTCTGCTACAACGATTACAACATAAGCACGGTCGAACGATTTCGAAACGGCGCCATCACGCGTGTGAAACAAATTCAAAAAGCAGGAGCAAAAATTACCGTATTTGGTGACCAAGAGCACTTAAGTGCACCAGGTGTGAGTCCGCGAATGCTCTGGAAAACTTGGGACCAGGTGAATAAGGAAACGGGATTACCCATCGAAGTGACAGAGTTTGATTTCGGCTCCAAAAATGACCAACTACAGGCTGACTACATGGAAGACTTCTATCGAGCAGCCTTTTCACATCCGTCTGTTGATGCCATCATCATCTGGGGATTCTGGGAAAATGCTCACTGGCTTGCAAACCGAGGGGGACATCTAATCAACAAGGATTGGAGTTGGCGAACCTCGATGAAAGTAGTTGATCAACTTCTCAATCACGAGTGGAGAACAATTGAATCGCTCAAAACAAATTCCAAAGGGGAAGTGACTTTACCGGCGTTCTATGGTAGTTACGACATAGGTTCTGGAAAGTCTAAGGTTCAAGTCGCACATCTTAATTCAGGAACCCAGATAACCTTAAAACTCAACCAAAGATAAACTAGTGCGATATGAAATACAACGTCCACGAGGACATTATTCAGGCATGGACTTTGCCAGGTGACTATTACTCAGATGAGCAAACTTACCAACAAGGGAAAGAATCCTATTTCGCCAAAAGTTGGCAATTCATTGGTGATATAGGGCTCGCGAAAGTTCCCGGACAGGTCTTCCCGTTTGAATTCATGCCCGGACTTATTGAAGAGCCAATGGTACTCACGCGAGATACCAATGACAAACTTCATCTAATTTCAAATGTTTGCACCCACCGAGGAATGGTCGTGTGTGAAGGAGCAGGAAACGAAAGATTTCTAAGGTGCAGAGACCACGGACGAAGATTTGGATTGTATGGAAAGTTTCAACACATGCCCGAGTTTGAAAATGTATGCGATTTCCCATCTGATTCGGACCATCTCAAAGGGTTTCCATTGGAAAAGTGGGGCCCACTTTTATTCACTTCTCTAGGTTCTACACTTCCATTCTCGGAAGTGTTTGCCCCAATGTTAGAACGCTTAAACTGGCTACCACTTAGCGAATTCAGACACGATCCAGTCAACTCCCGAGACTACTTAGTTCGATCACACTGGGCACTCTACGTTGACAACTATCTCGAAGGATTTCACATACCATTCATACACGCCTCTCTCAATGAAGTCCTCTCATACGACGATTACCATACTGAACTTTTTGAGCACGGAAACCTTCAACTCGCTGAGTCAAAAGGAGACGAAGGAGTATTTGATATTCCGACATCATCACCAGATTACGGCAAGAAAATTTCTGCCTATTACTATTGGTTTTTCCCGAACATGATGTTCAATTTCTATCCATGGGGTCTTTCAATCAACGTAGTGAAACCATTGGGAATTGGATTAACAAAAGTATCATTCATTCGGTACGTTTGGGACGAATCTAAGATTAGCGTAGGTGCAGGTGCCGAACTAGATCGTGTGGAACGCGAAGACGAGCAAGTAGTCGAACTTGTACACAAAGGATTGAAATCCAGAGTCTACACACAAGGAAGATTTTCTCCTCGAAGAGAAATTGGCACACATCAGTTTCATCGCTTACTCGCAAATAGACTCTGATTAAAGGCAAATACAACACAGGGAAGTGAAAGAGACCACTTCCATTTCCTACAACCTAAAACAGTCATAATAATGATTATCAGAAAAAATAATTTCTACTCTAAAACAGACCCAGTGCTTCCCTAAGGTGAAAAAAAAGAAAGAAAAGAAAATGGCAGGGGCAACAGGACTCGAACCCGCGACCTACGGTTTTGGAGACCGACGCTCTACCAACTGAGCTATACACCTGCGAGAAAAGATATTTTACCCAATGAATTCTTACTCGGCAGCTACAAAGTTAGCCTTCGCAATTCTCATCAGATCTAAGTGACTTCGATCTCCCACTAAAATCAAGGATCGTCCTTTTGCGGACCAAACAACTGAATTGACTTTAGGAGCAACTTGACCGACCGAATACTTTTCGTATGGCAATTGGTTCAGACCCTCAAAATTCACCTTGGCAGGAATGACGACCAATTGCATCGGTCCAATTCGATCATAGACCGCGTAAACGGACGATGGAATTCCATCGACGAGAACACTCTGTTCTGATCCAACAGATACCTGTGATAGCCTGGAATCAACAACCTTGAGTATGCGGTCCAAAGCATCCTGTTTAGCAGGATCACTTGGTGCTCGTTTCGACACTCCGGCAACAACATTAGCCAGTGATTCTGAATAAATCTTCTTGCTCTCCGAATTGCGGCTGATAGTGGTCCCAGCAAACACCATAAGTGCCACACATCCAACCATAGCCCAACTATATCGAGTAATGAAATTGCCCGACTTCTCAATACGGTCGATCTGATCAAGCCGCTTTTTACACTCACTCCAAGTCACAGAGCATTGAACAGGGTCAACCTTTCTCAATTGATTTTTGAGCTGACTAATTGCTAGTAATTCACGCTGGCTCTCCTGACAGAGTGAAAGCTGAGCCTCTACCTCTGCTTTCTCAGTTCCCGAAAGTTCTCCATCGCTATAAGCATGAAGCTTTTTGAGATCAATCATAGTGATTCACCCTCTCGAATAAAACCTTCCTTGCGAGCATAACTTTCCAATGCACTTCTTAACATTCCCCGTCCCCGTGCAATCCTGGATCGAACGGTACCAATGGGAACCTGAGTCATCTCAGCGATTTCTTGATAGCTCAATTCTTCCACATCGCTCAGCAGCACTGCAGTTCTAAACTCATCTGGCAAGCGTTTAAGTGCTTCTTCAACTTCAGCTCCAACGAGGCCATCAAAGAGCTGTCGGTCTGGGATCTCACTGACCGAAGACATTGGCTCCATGACCATTTCATCGTCAATAGACGACATTCCAGGACCACGTTGGCGAGAACGGTACTTATTAATGTAAAGGTTTGTAACAATTCTAAGCACCCACGCCTTAAAGTTGATTCCGTCAAAACGATCAAACGCTTCATAGGCACGAACAACTGCCTCCTGTGCCAAATCCTCAGCTTCCTCACGATTTCTTGTGAGTCGCATGGCAGTACCAAATATCGAAGCAAAATGCTTTTCAGCCTGCTTTTCAAAAGCCTCTCTTTTTTGGTCTCGTTTACCAAAAAGCATCTTCGCGCCGAGTCTACCTCCGAGTAAATCACCGCTCGAATCAATCGCGGCTTTCGAAGCATTCATTAAAGGTGCCTTCTTTCTAATTGCAATCCCAAAGCTGATGGCCATCTTCAGAAACTCCAACAATCTTCCACGTCTTGCAGTTCCCTAGTTTTCCAAATACCAAACAAATATCCATGGCATAACAATTTCACGAGGCAAGCAGGAAATATTCCCCACCATACACGAACTCCATTCAAAGAAAGTATCCTATTGAGTCGTGCCAGTTTTTGAGTTTAGATGCTTATCTTGCAAAACCAAATTCTCAACTCTAGTTGGGATGGTGGTCGGGGATAGTGATGTTTCTTGCTCAAACTGTGGTTCAGGACAGGTTCAAAAGCTGATTAGTAAGTTTGTCCAAGGCAGGTCAGAAGATGATCGAATTGATGAAATGGCAGACCGATTAGAATCAATGGGAGACCCAGAATCTGGATCAGAAATGCGTGAAATGATGAAAGAGCTTGGGCGAGCTAGTGATGAAGATATGGCTGATGAAATGGAAGAAATGTTCGAATCTGACATGGAAGGCACGTTAGACGCTGACAACTCAGAGGAGAGCGCATGAAGCCACTAGGCAAGTTAACTGTGGTTTGCGGCAGCATGTTCGCTGGTAAAAGCGAGGAACTTATTCGATTAGCCAGAAGAGCTCTCTACGCCAAGCGCAAAATTCAAGTATTCAAGCCATCCATTGACGATCGCTATCACCAAACAATGGTGGTTTCACATCAGGGTGTTTCATTCGAAGCTGAGACAGTCAACGGCGTCAATGAATTAAGAAAGAAACTTCAATCCGATGTACAAATGGTCTTAATTGAAGAGGTTCAGTTCTTTGATATTTCCATAGTTGAGTTATGTGTTGAACTGGCAGACAATGGAGTGGAGGTCATTGTTGCAGGACTTGATCAGGACTTTAGACGCCAGCCATTCGGTCCCATGGCTTCCCTGCTCATCGCTGCTGACGAAGTGGTAAAGCTTCGAGCCATTTGCATGAAGTGTGGTCAGACCGCCTCGCACACCTATAGAATGGTGGATGGTAAACCTGCACGATGGGATGACCCCATCGTGCTTATAGGCGCAACCGAAAGCTACGAAGCTCGATGCCGAAACTGCTTCGAAATCCGAAAATCCAAGAAAAAATGATGATCCTGAGTTAGGCTTTACCTGACTGTTGAATCTGCTTGTCCATTCCAAAACCCGTTATCCGCTGCACCATCCCCATTAAAATCGTCCAATTTTCGCCGTGGAATGGCAGTTGCATGCCCATCGCACCAACCTACAGTAACCCGTCCAAACGTCCACTCAGCAGGGAGACTTCGACAACCATTGAAGAAAGTGGAACCCGGGTTGTGTGGAGCACAATCTGCTACGTTAGCATAATAACCAGTTAGCAGCCCACTCCCCCTCAAACTTGGAAGTGGAGGGTCAATAACATAGTCTCCGCCAGACACAATTCCTGGCGACCTTCGTACACCCTGTGTGTCTGATATAGCAATGGTTTCGGAGGTCACTGGAATTTGACTTTCATTCGCAGTGAATGGAAAATTCGGGTTCCCTGCAACACTCCTAGAATTACCAAGATACTGGTAGTTATAACCATATCCACCATATCGTTTTGAGACGTCATGTGCAAAGGACTTGCCAAACATATCTGCGGATGCCAGCGGACCCCGAAACATATCAGTACTCCGAACATAAACGAAAATGTAATCTGGCCAGCGCATCCGAGGTGTCATTTGTGCCGGACTAGACATCATTGGATAGTTCTCATGCTCAGCAACGTAGAGTTGTACTCCTAATCCAAGTTGCTTCAAGTTGCTCAAATTCTGGGTCTTTTTGGCTGCTATCTTAGCATTCGAAAAGACTGGAAACAAAATGGCAGCCAAGACTGAAATGATTCCAATGACGACGAGGAGTTCGATCAGGGTGAAAGCCTGAGATCTTTCCTTTTTCATATGAAGTGTTGCCTTACGAGAATGTGTTCAATTGAACCTATACAGTGTACTTTGGCTTCAGACTCAGGTTCATTTCACTAAGCACTGTCAATCAAAAAAAGGTCCCCTGATTTTTCAGGAGACCTTTCAAACCCAATATCCTAATCAGATTTAACCGATCTTGTGGACACAAGCGACCACATCTTCTTCGCTTGGAATACAAAGAAGCTCGAGATTGCGAGCATAGGGCATCGGAACGTTTAATCCACCAACTCGTCCGACGGGAGCGTCAAGCGAATCAAAACAATCCTCTTGAATTCTTGAGACAATCTCTGCCCCAAACCCACCGCTTCGCCAATCTTCATAAACTACAACTGCTCGGTGAGTCTTTCGCACCGAATTGTAAATCGTCTCAGTATCCAAAGGAAGCAACGACCGCACATCCACTACTTCAGCATCAATTCCATCTTTAGCCAAAAGTTCAGCAGCCGCAAGATTAACTTGAGTCATCCTTGAGTAACCAATCAGCGAAATGTCCTTCCCTTCCTTGAGAATCTGTGCCTTACCAATTGGAATCGTGAAGTTTGGATTGTCGTCTGGAATCTCTCCCTTGACCGTATACAAGCCCGGATTTTCATAAAAAACTACCGGGTTGTCATCCGCAATCGCAGCTTTCATCATTCCGTAGGCATCAAGTGCCGTTGCAGGTGCAACAACCTTCAATCCTGGAACGTGGGCATACCAGCCGTCCATGGAGTGCGAGTGTTGAGCTGACAACTGCTTAGCAGCGCCACCAGGTCCTCGGAAAACAATGGGACACTTCACTTCACCGTTGGTCATGTAGTGCACTTTTGCTGCATGGTTAATGATCTGGTCGAGAGCGAGAATCGAGAAAGACATTGTCATAAACTCGACAATAGGTCGCAGTCCAGCCATAGCCGCACCGATACCAATTCCAGTGAAACCAGCTTCCGTAATCGGAGTGTCAAGAATGCGATAGTTGTAGTTAGCAGCTCGGCTACCAAACTTTTCAACAAAGCCACGCGTGACTTTGAAGGTTCCTTGATACCGCCCAATGTCTTCACCCATGATGAAGACCTCAGGATTCTTCTGCATTTCTTCTTCGATGCTCTTGGCAAGTGCCTCTCGATAAGTGAGTTCAATCATTCCCATTAGTGTCCTGCCTCCGGCTTCATATCGCTGTAAATGTTGTCGTAAACTTCGTCTGGTTCAGGGAACGGACTAGCGTCACAAATTTCATAAATTCGTTCTACTTCCTCAATCAGTTCCTCTTCAATGGCTTCGTATTTCTCTTCGGTCATATATCCAAGACCAATCATTTGCATCTTCAATCGTGCAATTGGATCTCTTTGCCAAGCTAAATCTTCCTCTTCCTTGGTTCGGTAGAGTTGTCGGTCATTGTCCGCAGCACCGTGTCCCGAATATCGGTAAGTCATGATTTCAATCCAAGCTGGTCTCTGCTCTTTTCGGCACCATTCAACAATTTCTGTTGCCTTGCGCTTCATGTCGATCACGTCCATGCCATCAATCCGCTCACTGCGAATATCAAATGGCAGACCGCGCTTCCAAAGCTCTTTGTCAGCAGCATGGTATTCCAATCGCGTGCCCATGGCAAACTCATTGTTTTCTATGATGAAAACACAAGGAAGATCAGTCAAAGACGCCATGTTCAAAGTCTCGAAGACAACACCCTGGTTAGAAGCACCGTCGCCCATGAAATTCAGACAAACCTTATCTTCACCACGATACCGAGCAGCAAACGCAAGACCGGCACCAAGAGGAATATGTCCTCCGACAATCCCCCAGCCACCATAAAAACCGTTCTTTGGATCATAAATATGCATCGATCCACCCTTACCACCGGCAGTTCCAATCTTGCGTCCCATGATTTCGCCAAGGACTGCTTCCGGCGGCGTACCAAGTAGCAACGCATGAGCGTGGTCACGATAAGCTGTTATGACGTAGTCCTCGCCTTTTCGGATTGCCTTCATCCATCCAACCGCAAGCGCTTCCATGCCGATATAAACGTGCATGTAACCTCCAGCCTTCCCTTCTCGGTAGACACGGTTGCATTTTTCTTCAAAATGCCGGATGAAAAGCATGTCACGCAAATGCTCTTCGAGCTCTGCGGCGGATTCGGTGATCTTGTACTCTTCCTTTTTTGCCACTATGATTCCTCTGTGATTCCTTAGTTGTTTCCTACGGAACTAAATCGGACATCAGCGTCCGCAACCACCCAAAGGATACCTTTTCTTACAAACGACTCAGATAAGTTACAGTAAGGAATTGATTCGTAAAGTCGCCCTTAACAAGGCATAAACAGTACTACAATTTTAGAAGTATCGTGCATAATATTTTAATGGAATCAAGCGAGCTTCACCTAATATTCAAGGCCCTTGGTGACCCAACCCGATTAAAAATATTCAACTTTTTAAGATCATGCAACCAACCAGTTTCGGTAGATGATTCCGGTGAAGCAAGAATCATAGATGGACCCACGGCGGGAGATATTTTGGCAAACACCAAATATGCTCAATCAATCTTGTTACTCTGCAAAATCTACAAGCTTTTGTAAGTTCAGATTTTAATGCCTCAATTTCTTGCTGCAATGACTAATCCAAAACCATGAGTGAATCATCCCATCCCAAAGTTATTTTGTTTGTTTGCGTCCACAACGCTGGAAGATCGCAAATGGCACAGGCATTTACAAACCACCTTGCAAACCAATATGGACTTAACATCATTGGTGATTCTGCAGGCACAGTAGGTGGAAAATCACTGAATCCGATAGCAGTTGAAGTGATGAATGAATTGGGTATTTCAATGGAAGGTCAAGAACCAAAATTGATTACCCAGGAACTTGTCAATGCCTCAGACAAGATATTCAGCATGGGATGCGGCGTGGACGTTGAAGCCTGTCCCGCAAAGTTTCTTCTCACAGAGGACTGGCAACTAGAAGATCCTGCCGGTCAACCAATTGAAAAAGTCCGTGAGATTAGAGACCAGATAAAAATCAAAGTAGATAATCTCCTCCATTCCTACCAATCACTAATATGAAATCCTCCATTCTGAAACCGGCAATGGCTGAGTTCATCGGCACATTTTCAATAGTTTTCTATGGGTGTGGAGCCGTTTTGAGCCTTGCCAATAACACCAATATTCAACTAGCTCTTCACGGCGGCGACCACATCGCGATTAACCTAATTTTTGGGCTAGTGGTGTCCACCATGATCTATGTTCTCGGGCATGTATCCTCAGCACACTTTAATCCAGCGGTTACTATCGCCTTTGCGTTCACTAAGAAGTTCGCATGGAATAAAGTTCCCGCCTATCTACTTGCCCAATTTACAGGAGCGGCGGCTGCCTCAGGTGTTCACTTTCTTCTGTTCCCGGAATCGCAACGAGGAACTTTTGGCGCTACAACCCCCTCAGTTAGTCCAGTTAGCGCAACAATGCTGGAAGGCATTCTCACCTTCTTTCTCATGTTTGTCATCATGTCAGTCGCCACCGATAACCGCTTTCACAAAGCAATCAGCGGCATCGCAATCGGATCACTTGTTTGCCTGAGTGGTTTGTTCGCAGGTCCTCTCACAGGCAACAGCCTCAATCCAGCTCGATCGCTTGGCCCAGCGATCTTTGCCTTAGGACTACCACTCCAATTACTATGGATCTACTTTGTAGGACCAATAGTGGGTGCGTGCCTCGGAGCTCTCACCTACGAGTTTGTTGCCAGTCATAATTCCACTCAGGAAAAAGAGTCATCCTGATCTGAATCAGTTTCTTTCGCATCAGCTCAAGGGCATCAATCGTCCATAATTACGCTATGCCTCATCCACATCGAATACCTCTATCCGAAAGCGACCCAACAATATACGGGCTCATTCAAAAAGAGGAACTTCGACAGGAAGAGAACTTAGAACTTATCGCTTCCGAGAATATCGCCTCACTCGCCGTGAGAGAGGCAATGATGAGCGTACTCACCGATAAGTACGCCGAAGGTTATCCAGGAAAAAGATACTACGGAGGCTGTGAAGTTGTGGACGAAATTGAGCAACTTGCTATCGACAGAGTGAAAGAACTGTATGGGGCGGAACATGCAAACGTTCAGCCGCACTCTGGAGCTCAAGCGAATATGGCGGTGTACTTCGCAATGCTCAAACCAGGTGACACGCTTATGGCAATGAATCTTGCCCACGGTGGTCACCTCACCCACGGTTCCCCCGTCAACTTCAGTGGTCAACTTTATAACATCGTTCCCTACGGCGTTGATGCTGACTCTGAACTCATCGACTACGATGAATTTCGACAATCTGCGCTCGAGCACCGACCCAAGCTCATCGTAAGCGGTGCAACCGCCTATCCAAGGAAATTTGATTTCGCAAAGATTAGAGAAATTGCTGACGAAGTAGGTGCGTTACACATGTGTGACATGTCTCACTATTCGGGACTCATTGCCGCCGGCGAATACCCCTCGCCTGTGCCGTATTGCGACTTCGTAACGTCCACAACCCATAAGTCAATTCGAGGCCCACGAGGGGGAATGATCTTGTGTAAAGAACAATATGCCAAAGAAATTGATAAAATGGTTTTCCCTGGCATCCAAGGTGGACCTCTAATGCACGTGATTGCAGCTAAAGCTGTGGCGTTTGCAGAAGCACTCAGACCCGAATTCAAGGACTACCAAAAACAAATTCGCCACAATGCCATCGCGCTCGCAGATGCAATGGTAGCCCAAGGATTCAGAATTGTGAGCGGAGGTACCGACTCACACCTCATGCTTGTGGACTTACGTCCGTACAACGTCACAGGAAAGATTGCTCAGCATGTACTTGATCTTGCCGCGATCACCACCAACAAGAATTCAATTCCAAACGATCCGGCCAAGCCATTTATTACCAGTGGAATTCGCCTCGGAACACCTGCCGTAACCACTCGTGGAATGAAAGAACCCGAGATGGTAGAAATTGCTCAGCACATCGCCGAAACATTACGGAATCACGAAGATGAAACCGCGATTGCTCATGTTCGCGAAAAAGTAAAAGCACTCACCCACCGCTTCCCTATCCATCGGATTGGAATCTTGAGTTAAATTCTGCGCAA
>JAPLCS010000074.1 GCA_026392145.1 Fimbriimonadales bacterium
AGGATGATTGGAGACTATCTTCGATATGCCGGGTGGCAGGTACTGTTTTACGGCTCTAACACCCCGATTGAGTCGTTAGTCAGGGAAGTTTTGGACCAAGCTCCTCATCTGGTTATGTTTTCGTGTGCTGCCGAGGAAGGAGTTCCTGATACTTTGGCAGTGATGCGACAAATGAAGCGAATTCGAGCTGGTTCTGGCGTGTTTATCCTTGGTGCTGGAGGTCCTGCTGTGCAGGCGAATCTGGAGAAGTTTAGAGAAGAGGGGATGGACTTTAGTGCTCGAGATTTGCGTAGTTTTGCAGGTGAGCTTTTGCCAAAGATAGAGGCATGTATTGACTCTGGTTCAAAGTTTGACTGGCGTGATCGCTCAAATGACTCTTTCAACTAGGAAGTAGTTACTCATGGCATCTTCGAGACGTTCCTGACGTAAAATAGGTTCAATGGTTCTATTTCGCAAGAGTTTTTATGCCCTCTGCGCATTTTGTACTTTGATTGGATGCGTAAGTGCAGTTTCACCGGCTCAGATGTTCAAGCCTTCGAAGCAGGAGCAACTGAAGGCTGGGAAGGAATATTCCATTCAGATTCGTAAGGAGAACAAAATTCTGCCTGATTCGGACCCACGGGTGCAGTTGTTACGCAAATTTGGCGAGAGGATTTTGGCGACTAGAACTCCAGACGAACTGAAAAAAGAGCCCTGGGAGTTTTCATTTGACGTTATTGAATCAAAAGATGTGAATGCTTTTGCGGTTCCAGGTGGTCCTATTTATTTCTTTACTGGACTGATTGATAAGATGAAGAGCGAGGAGGAACTCGCAGGTGTTTTGGGACATGAGCTAATTCACATTCGGAGAGAGCATTGGGCGAGTGCGGTGAACGCTTCACGGGAAAAGTCGCTTGGGATTGTGTTACTTGGATCGATTTTTAATGCTAGCCGTGACACGATGAACGCGGTGCAATTGGTGAAGCAGTTTGGAGTTGATCTGCCTGCTGGAAGGGGACAGGAACGGGAGTCCGATGTGTTTGGTATGGATTGTGTTGTCAAAGCTGGATTCAATCCCAAGGGAATGGTGGAAGTCTTCAAGATGTTTCAGTCGCTTAAGGGTAAGAATGGCGGTCCACCTGAATGGGCGAGTACTCACCCGGATGATAAAAACCGAATTGCCAATCTTGAAAAAATGATTGTGGACATGCAGAACAAGGGTAGATTGCCGAAGGAATTAGGACCGCTTACGCCGTTGCCTTTTGAAACTTTGGCGATGAAAGAGGCTAAAAACCCGCCAAAAGACTTGAAGTCAGGTAAAGATTCGCATGGACAAACTATTCCTCCTCCGAATGGAGGAGGGAAAAAGCGTTGAATCGCGAGAACCTTTACTGATTGTTACTTTACAAGGTCAGTCAGGACTTCGCCATGTACGTCAGTTAGTCTGAAGTTTCTTCCTTGGAATTTGTGGGTGAGTCTTGTGTGGTCAAGACCCATGAGATGCAGTAGAGTTGCGTTGAGGTCGTGGACTTGCACGGCGTCTTCCACTGCGGAATAGCCTAGATCATCGGTTGCACCGTAAGATACACCTGGCTTAAACCCACCGCCTGCTACGAACATGGTGAATGCTTTGGGGTTGTGATCTCGTCCGGGGAATGGTACACCGAACCTTCCTTCGTTCATTGGTGTTCTGCCGAATTCTCCGCCCCACACCACGATGGTTTCGTCAAGCATTCCTCTTTGCTTGAGGTCTTTGATTAGTGCGGCCGCGGCTTGGTCAATTTGCTTTGCCATTGCTGGGAGACCGTGTTTGATATCGTTACTCTCGCTGTCTCCGTGGTGGTCCCAGCCTCTGTGATAGAGTTGAACGAATCGTGTGCCTCTTTCAACAAGTCTTCGTGCGAGTAAGCAGTTGTTTGCAAAAGAGCGCTTGCCTGGTTCAACTCCGTACATCTCTTTGGTAGCTTCTGATTCTTTGCTGATGTCCATGAGCTCGGGAACGCTCGATTGCATTCGGTACGCCAGTTCATATTGTGCAATTCTGGTCTGGACTTCTGGATCAAGCGAGTTTTTGTGAGCGATACCGTTTAGATCTCTGAGAGCATCTAGAGTGTCTCGCCTGACTTCACTTGTGACTCCGTCGGGGTTTTCAACAAAAAGGACGGGTTCGCCTTGTGAACGGAATTCGACGCCTTGGTAGACGCTGGGTAAGAATCCTGAACCGTAGCAAGATTTTCCACCATCAGGATTTGAGATTCCGGATAGCAGGACCACAAATCCGGGCAGGTCTGCATTCTCTGATCCTAGTCCGTAGGTCAGCCATGATCCAAGCGAAGGTCTTCCTGGGATTTGGAAGCCAGTATTCATGAACAGTTGAGCAGGAGCGTGGTTGAACTGTTCGGTTTGCATGGATCTGATGACGCTGATGTCATCTGATACGCCTGAGAGATGAGGAAGAAGTTCACTGAGAACTTGTCCTGATTGGCCGTACTTTTGAAACTTGTACGGTGTGCCGAGAAGCTTTGGCTTACCGCGAATGAAAGGGAAGCTGCTGCCCTTTAGATATTCGTCTGGACAAACATCTCCATCAAATTTTTGGAGTACTGGCTTGGGGTCAAAGAGGTCTAGTTGAGAGGGAGCTCCCGCCATGAATAGGAAGATGATTGACTTGGCTTTGGCTTTGAAGTGCGGTTTTTTAGGTGCGAGTGGGTCAGTTCTTTTTTGTTGGATTAGGTTCGCCATGACTGGGTCTGACAGCATGGACATGAGTGCAACGTTTCCAAGACCGTAGCCCACTTTTTTGAAAAGTGTTCGCCTGGTGAGTTGTTGAAGGAGTTCTTGTTCTGTCATGGCAATTGGATTGAGTTAAGACTTGGTTATGACCTCATCGAGGTTTAGAATCACGTTGCCAACCATAGCGTAGGCTGCATCTTCGGGAGTTGGTCCTAGTTTTTTCGCTTCTGTTGGATTGGCCTTGTACCGGCTTAAAATTTTGTTGAAGGTTGAGTTCAGCACTTTGAGTTCTTCTTGGCTCGGTTTTCGACAGGTAGCAGATTCAAACCCAAAGCCTATGCCCTTTTGCTTGATTTTGGCACCCAGCGCCACTGCGGCTTCGAGGAAAGACTTGTCATTCATCAAGGTCAGTGCTTGGAGGGGTGTGTTGGTTCTCGTTCTGCGAGCGAGGCAGGATTCTCGTGTGCCAGCATCAAGCGCCATGAAACTAGGGTACATGGCTGTACGTTTGGCGAAGACATAGATGCCGCGTCGGTATCGATCTCCGTTTTTGGCTTCCATCCATTGTTCACCGTTGTATGGCGAGTCCCAAACTCCCGCTGGTTGGTAGGGCATGACGCTTGGCCCACCAATCTTTGGATTCAAAAGACCTGAAATAGCAAGTGCCGAATCGCGAATCATCTCTGCTTCGAGCCTGAATCGAGGTCCGCGTGCCAGGTAGGTATTAAGTGGGTCACGGGCGAGTAAGTTTTCACTTGCAGCACTTGATTGTTGATAGGTTGCGCTTGTTACGATGAGTTTATGGATGTGCTTCATATCCCATCCCTTGTCCATGAATTCGCAGGCGAGCCAGTCGAGGAGTTTTTGGTGGCTTGGTTTTGAACCTTGGGTGCCGAAGTCTTCGACTGATTCAACTATTCCACGCCCAAAGTACTGCTCCCATATACGATTGACCTGTACTCTTGCTGTGAGGGGATTTTGCTTGTTAACGATCCATTTTGCGACTGAGAGTCGATTGCCATTCTCGCTTAGTTTTCCGAATAGGGAGGGAATTCCGGCGGGAACAGGTGCAGTGGGGGACGCGAATTCACCGCGATGATAGACTGGAGCGGTCAGCACCTTGTTTCCAGGCTTTTCGGAAAGTACCAGCGCTGTCACTGACTGTGAATCAAATTTCTTGAGTTCTCTTGCGCGTCTTCTTAGTTGACCGTATTTTTCAGAAAAACTTCCGAGGGTTGCGAATAGGTCATCTTCTTGACCGGATTTTCTTGCCGAGGATTGGTCTGACGAGAAGTAGTTAGCAATGTTCGAGGTGCCAATGAGTTTGCCTTGTGTGTTGCCGTTTGGAAGCGTTTCGAACTGATATCTTGATCGAATTGAATCGAACATGAAGTTTGGATTTTCAGTTGTGGATACGGAAAACTGTCTGAGAACGTGCTTTTTCCATACTGATTCGAATCGAAGTTCTAGTTCAAGGGATTTGCCTGTAATTAGCTTGCCAAAGGTTGCATAAAGAGTGTGATTTTTGGTCTTTTCGGGATAGATTGCCCAGCCGGACTCTTTGTTGCCAAAAATGAGTTCAAATGGGTCGTATCCACTTTGGGTGAAGTCTGCTGAGACATCTTGGATAGCCACTTCTTTGCCATCAACTTTTGCTTTCAGAGAGGTGATAAGAAAGTTTTCTGAGATGACTTTGCCAGCTGAATCGAGCACAGGCGAAGTGTCAATTTTGAATCCAAATATCGGGGTTGTGAGAGATGCAGAAAGTTGATAAACATCCGTATCAGCTAAGGCACCGTTGTAGGAGATGGTTCCGTTCTCAGCCTGAATGAGGGGGACTTTTGATTGAGTTTGCAGGGAGGAAAACTTTACGGTTGTGTACCTGGTTGGTTGCTGTAGTCCTGAAAACGTGC
>JAPLCS010000167.1 GCA_026392145.1 Fimbriimonadales bacterium
CGGTCAGCTTCTGAATTTTATTTTCATTGCCCTTTACTTCGTCTTCAGTAATTTCTTTCTTCTTTTCCATCGCCTTCAGTGCATCGTTACCATCTCGGCGAATATTCCTTACCGAAACCTTAGCTTGCTCTGTCCGAGCGTGGACCTGCTTGACCATCTCCTTTCGTCGATCTTCGGTCATGGCTGGAAAGTTCAATCGGATACCGGTTCCATCATTGACTGGATTGATACCAAGATCACTCTTCATGATCGCTCGCTCAATTGCTGCGTACATGCTCTTCTCGTACGGCTGAATTAACAACTGTCGTGGTTCAGGAATGCTAACGTTGGCAATCTGATTAATGGGAGTCTCAGCGCCGTAGTAGTCAACATGCACTCGGTCAAGAATTGCCGGGGTTGCTCGCCCAGTTCTATAGCCAGCAAAGTCCTGAATCATTGCCTCAATGGCCTGCTTCATTCTGTGTTCTGCATCCTGCAGTAGTTCGTTTACGCTCATTCTGTTTCGTCTCCTACAATCGTGCCTGAATTTCCGCCACTAAGGGCATCTAGCAGGCTACCTGGTTGGTGAAAATCTAATACGATAAGAGGCATTTTGTGCTCCTCAGCCATTGTAAAGGCCGTTTGGTCCATTACCTTCAAGCGATCTTGGATGGCAGTGTTGTAGCTCAACCGGTCATATCGCTTTGCGTTAGGGTTCTTTTTAGGGTCACTGTCGTACACACCGTCAACTTTCGTTGCCTTCACAAGAACATCTGCCTCAATCTCCAAAGCGCGAAGAACTGCCGCGGTATCAGTCGAGAAAAATGGATTGCCTGTCCCTGCCGCAAACACAACCATTCGACCTTTTTGCAAATGTCTTAAAGCTCGACGCCGAATAAACGGTTCTGCTACCGCAGCAATCGTAATCGCACTCTGCACCCGCACTTCAATTCCCTGCTTCTCAATCGCGCTCTGAAGACCCAATGAGTTCATCAAGGTTCCCATCATGCCCATCTGGTCCGCAACAGAACGGTCAATCCCGCCTTCTGCCGAAAACGTTTCGCCTCGAATAAAATTGCCACCACCTACAACGATGGCGCACTGAATTCCAGCTCTCTGAACCGCAGCGACCTCGTGGGCAATATAGTTGAGAATATGAGGATCAAGACCGAACTTCAAATCCCCGGCGAGTGCTTCTCCACTCAGTTTAATAAGAGCTCGTTTGAATGGTTTCCGCGCAGTGGCCAAGGTGATTCCTCACCACCATTGTACCTGCCAATGAAAGTTCATAGATAGCACTCAATGATGCCAAAAAGTCTCAGCCATCAACTGCAAGAATAACTTCTGTCAGCGTCGGGGAAAGATTCTTCCTGAGGAGTATCTCAGCGGAATAAATGTCATGCTTTGGAATTCTTTTTCACGATATTTAACTTCGTAGGCCGCAGTGATTCCCCCTCCAGGATTAACCAAGTTACCAAGTGAATAGAAAATTGGTTTCCCTTTGTAAATTTCGGCTGGCTGAAGCACATGCGGATGGTTCCCTACGACAGCATCAGCACCAGCATCAATATACAGGTGTGCCATTGAAACCTGATACGGCGCGGGCTTTGGTTGCTTTTCAATCCCCCAGTGAGGACAAATAACCACCAAATCAGCCTTTGATTTTGCCCGATCAACTACACGCTTCAATCGCTCAAACTCTTCTTGACCGCTCTTGTTACGAAGGGTCAGCACCATTATTCCAGGTTCCTTGGAAGTTGCCGGAGTGCATTTGTGAAGCGACGAAGGATTCAAAAAAGAAAGATGAGACACAAATGCAATCTTGATTCCAGTTGGAGACGTAACCACCGCCGGTTCAACCGCCTCTTTCCAATTCGCCCCAGCTCCACAATAAGGAATCTTTGCTTCGTTTAGTAAACCTATTGTTTGGTTGAGTCCTTCACTCCCCCAATCCATCGCATGGTTATTGCCCAAACTCACCACATCTAAGTTTCCATTCACCAAGTTTCGAATATGACCTGGATGAGCTTTTAGTATAAACTGGTCCCGTCGAGCTATCTCCTCAGCCGATTTCCGCGCAGTTCGCTTTTCAGTGTCAGTGAGAGGAATCTCTAGATTTGCGTAGAAAACGGATTCTTTTACTGGTTTCCACTTGCCAAACACAGGCACAGCAGGACTAACATTGTTGAGCATCATATCCCCAGCAACCACCATTTTCCACACACCCTCACTGTGCGAATCCTGATAGCTCTTGCTCAAAAATATCCCAAGCGTGCAAATAATCATAATTTGAAGGCGTCACCAATATTCTGAGCAGCAAACATCTTCTCGTCACTATGCTCCACTCCTTTAACGTCCACAATACGCCAGCCAAATGGGACATTCATCTCTCTTGCCAATTGCTTTCCAAATTCAAAACAGTTGTGAGCTCGCTGATACCGACCACCGCCTTGCCTCATTGCGGGAGCACTTTTATCAAAGTACTCATCTGGTTTGTTATCAGCTGTTCCGCAAAGAAAAGTCATTGGCTGTGACAAATACCTTGCAACTGCATCTTTCGATCCAAGTAACCCAGGCAATTTCCCAAGCCCATAGGCAAACTCCCAGTCAGTTCGAGGAAACACTACCGAACCAGGATTAGCAACAATAATTCCCTCGGCGCCATCCTGATCAAACGCACACATCCTGTTCAAAAACTGTCCACCCGCACTGTGCCCGATCAACCAATACTTCAGCGGTCCTTCATCTAATTGAACCCGCTTGATAATTTTCTTCAACGCGTTGAACGTCCAATCTGAACGCTGTTGAGGCATTTCTGTGGCGTCCAAAATTCC
>JAPLCS010000097.1:0-3755 GCA_026392145.1 Fimbriimonadales bacterium
TCACGCTTGAATCACTTGACGCATCGGACTCTCCGCTTCCCATCGCGTTCATGTACTGCTCAAACAAGTCAGCATCATTAAGGGTAGTTACCCCTTCTGGCTCAGAGACAGCAGGTGCAACAGCGACTGGAGCAACAGGTGCTTCAACAGCTGGGGCGGGAACGGATTCGTTCGGAGTGGATTCAGTGGAAGAACTGGCTTCTTCAGCTGCAGGTTCGTCCGGGGTCTGGGCGGCAACCGCCTCGGTCGAGGTTTCAACCACAGTTTCAGTGGTCTCTTCGCTCGCAGGCGCTTGGGTTTCGTCGATCGTCATGGATGTACTCAGATGTGCGCGAAAAATTCACGCAAATACCAATGTACCCGAATAGATTCAAATAAAATTTGTTTTAAGCCAAACTTAACCTAAATCCGTCCACGGTTTCATAGTCGAATAGAGCGTCCTAAACCGCTCGTAACTCTTCTGGTAACTAGTTCCCGATGGCACGACCGAGCCGGATACTCGAATAACCCGAGAACAAGCCTCCCGAACATTTGGCCAAACTCCTATTCCGACTCCAGCCAAAATCGCCGCACCAAAAGCGGGTCCCTCATCGACCGTCAATCTTTCGCAGGTAGCTCCCAAGCAATCCGCAATCATCTGAACCCAAAAATCACTTTTCGCACCGCCGCTCGTCACCCGAATAGTTTCTGAAGTAGCCCCTAATTTCCTCAAGGTTTCAAAACAATCTAACAAGCCAAACGTAACCCCCTCGAACAAGGCTCGGTCAAAATGCGACAGCGAATGAGCCAAGGTAGCTCCTGCAAACATCGCACGAGCAGAGGGATCATTGTGCGGACATCTTTCGCCCGCTAAATAGGGAAGAAACGACAAACCTTCGCATCCAGGCGCTACGGTCGAAGCACTGGCGGAAATTTCGTCATAATCTCTTCCCGCTCCAAAGGTGTCACGATACCAACGTACGGCTCCCCCGCAACTGAGCATGACTCCCATCGCATGGTAACCCCGGTTGGCATGACAGAACGTATGTGCGGCACCAGATTGGTCGTACTCCGAATTTGGAATAGACGTGAACACAACACCGCTCGTCCCCAAACTAATCGAAATGACCCCAGGCGAAACCGCTCCCGTCCCAACCGCCGCTGCGGCCTGGTCTCCCCCTCCTCCTACAACTGGCACACCCATTGGGAATCCCACAACATTGGTAGTTCCTGTCACTTCATCAGACTCATAAACCTCAGGGAACAAATCCAGGGGCAATGCCAATCGATCAAGAATCTCCGTCGACCACGTACGTGAAGGAACATCAAAGCAACCCGTTCCACTCGCATCACTAACCTCAGAAGCAAACACACCAGTCAATCGGTACCGAATGTAATCCTTTGGCAACAATACTTTTGATAGCCGCAAAAAGTTCTCAGGTTCATTATTTCGAAGCCACAAAATTTTCGGCAGCTGAAATCCTGTCAAGGCCGGGTTCCCTGTAATCTCTTTCAGCCGCTCAGATCCAATTTTGGACTCAATTTCCTGACATTCCGATTGCGTTCGCTGATCATTCCAAAGCAAAGCCGGACGAATCACTTCACCAGCAGAATCCAAAAACACCGAACCATGCATTTGCCCGGTGACACCAATAGCGTCAACCTGGCAATCACCACCCTCGTCAAATCCAATCGCTCTCAAGCACTCAACAACTCCGTGCCACCAGTCCTCAGGATTCTGCTCAGTCCAACCTGGCTGTGGAGTAGACATCGGATATTCAGCTACGGCCTGACCAACAATCGAACCTGTTTCATCCAGCAAAAGCACTTTACAGCCCGAAGTCCCGATATCAATTCCAAGAAGTCGCATAAGAAGCTCAGAGAATACACTCGCTATCATCGAACCCGCACCTCATTCCACTTTCACTCGACTTATTTACAGATAAACTAATCGCTATGCCCAACCCAAACCGTCGAGCGGTGATAGATCTTGGTTCAAACTCCGCACTGCTCGTCATCTCCGAACTCAAAACATCTGAGTTCAATCCAGAGGAAAATCAACTTGAATCCAACCAATCAGGGCAAAAACTTTCGGCATGGGAGCCACTCTACGAAGAAAGCATCATAACCGCACTCGGAGAAGGCACCAAATCAACCGGTCTAATAAATGAACCCGGAGCCACAAACGCCCTCCATGCTCTTAACCATTACTTCAAACTCGCCCAACAGTTTGACTGCCAGCACATAGTCGCAGCCGCCACTATGGCAGTTCGAATCGCATCAAATGCTCAAGAATTTTTAACACGTTGCCAAAGCCAGCAAACCCCAGTGATTGTCCTCTCAGGCGAACAAGAAGCGGAACTTGGATTTTTCTCCGTGGTTGAAGACCCTATTTTTGCCCAGCATCAACGGATATCAATCATTGACCCAGGCGGTCATTCAACCGAAATTGTCACCGCTCAAAAAAACGGTGAAAACTGGGAGATTCTCTATCGAAACAGTTTCCCTATCGGCACATTAGCCATACGATCGCAACTCCTTCCCAGCGAAACAAACGAAGGGCTCAACCTCCTCAAAGCCACTTCATCTCTTGACAACACCCTCGGACTCTGCTACCTCCCAGGCAAATGCGGCGAAGTGATTGCCCTAGGGGCTGCCGGTACCAACCTCCTTTCAATCAGAGATGCCATTCTTGATTGGGATCCCGACCGAGTGCACGGTCAAACACTCACCTACGAAACGGCGCACTCATCCTTGAAAGATGCCTCTTTGCACTTCGAGCCGAATATTGCCGACTCAGTGTGCGAGGATGGCGGCATGCCCTACTGAACCGAATTGAGCAGTTCATTTGACCCCAAACCTGAATTGACATTAGAATAAAATCGAAACCGAAGTGAGAAGCGGCAATGGACAATCTCAACCCACAGAAACTGATTCCAGGTGCAATAATCCTTGCCCTTGCAGTTGCCATTGCCTACTTTGGCAAGGCGCGAGTAACCACAAACTCTCCGGATTCCCAATCATCTCCCAATAAGTCACGCGCATCAAAATTCAACCGAACAAAATCTGCCGAGACATCAAAAACCCAGAGTTCAGACTCAAACACATCAACCAAATCCTTGAAACCTGACATTTTAATCGAGGTTTCAGGTGCAGTGAACTACCCCGGGCTATACAAAATGCCTCACGACTCACGAATGCTTGATCTCATTCAGGCATGCGGAGGAGTGAGCGAAACTGCAGATACAAAATGCCCCACGACTCACGAATGCTTGGCCTCATTCAGGCATGCGGAGGAGTGAGCGAAACTGCAGATCTCAACAAAATTAACCGAGCCGCCATTCTCAAAGATGGGGAGAAAATTGAGGTTCCCTCCCTACCATCTGCAAAAAATACATCTGCATACAACCCAACACCTCAATCACAGCAAAACCCAAAAAACAGCCCTCCAAAACAATCAAGCCAATCAACCAACTATCAAACATCAAATCCGATACCATCACAAACAAATGGGCAGCAGACAGAGCAACTCACCTCCAACCAGCCCACCCCCATTTCAATCAATACCGCCACACAAGCGATGATTGAAACCCTCCCCGGTGTTGGACCATCCCTCGCGAAAAGAATCGTTGATTACCGAGAAGGAATTGGCGGGTTCACCAGCATTAACGAACTCAGCCAAGTCAGAGGCGTCGGGCCCTCGCTCCTCGAAAAAATCCGCCCATTCATTACGCTGTAAACCAAATGAACCACATCCTCGCCGTCCCTAACTGGTC
>JAPLCS010000097.1:3827-4295 GCA_026392145.1 Fimbriimonadales bacterium
CCCAGAACTCATCAACTCCACCCGCAAAGTGATTACCAATCTAGGGTGCAAGGTTCATTACGCCCAAGGCGATCCCGACCATCATCGCACCGTGACCGCCTTCTCAGGCCCTCAAGACAACGTGTTCAAAGGAATGGATTTGCTAGCGGAACTCATCCTTCCCGAAATAGACCTCAGCGAATACCATGGGGTGCATCCCGCATCTGGGGCCTTAGACGTCGCTCCATTTGTCTTACTTCAGGGGGACAATAACCAACTCATTGAAGCAAATCGAACCTGGGCAAAATCCTTTTTCCAAAAGTTTCAGATTCCCGTACACCTCTACGAACAATCCGCGTTCCCCGGCGACGAATATCGGCTACCTGCCCTGCGAGGTCAAATCAAATCGATTATTCCGCCCTACTTTGCTGGCTCTATTTCCCATCCCCATTGGGGACAAACCATCACCGGAGTCAGAAACTTTCTGCT
>JAPLCS010000349.1 GCA_026392145.1 Fimbriimonadales bacterium
GCCTGGAGAGAAATCTGCTCTAAAAATTCACCCAACGATGGCTCTTCGTGAGTTTCATCATATTGAACAGTAACGTTGAGCAATTCCTGCAGGTTTTCCAGTCGAGAAAGGCCCTCGTCCGAATGATCTTGCTTCAGGAAGTCCTGGTAACCGGATCGCTGCAAAATGGTTTTGAGTACAGGCGATACAAATCCCTTTTCGGCCTCTTGCCCCGCTTCCTGAATTGCATCCAAAAACGCCCGTATTCCGCTGGCGGCTTTGCTAGAAACAGTCGCCTGAAAATCCTGAGTTCCTGCCACATCGTACAAGCTCAAGCCTGTATTCACCGCAATTTTTTCCATTTGCTCTATCGACTTGTCCCCAATGCCTCTAACGGGAGTATTCACTGCACGGCGAAAGCTGATGTCGTCCCGAGTGTTAAAGGTCAAACGCAAATATGCCAAAACGTCCTTAATTTCCTTACGCTCATAAAATCGCTGACCTCCAACCAGGACGTGTGGAATCCGGTTTGTCAAGAACGCTTCTTCCATCACACGACTCTGAGCGTTAGTACGGTAAAGCACAGCAAAGTCGCGATACTTCCTGCGTCCACTCCGAACATCTTGAATCACCTGAGCGGCCACGTTCATTGCCTCATCTTGCTCAGTTCCTGACATCATGAGCGAAATGAGAACTCCTGCACTGCTCTCCGTCCACAACTGCTTAGGCGCTCTCGAACGATTCTTTTTTATGACCTCATTGGCCGCCGAAAGAATGTTTTGTGTCGAACGATAATTTCTCTCCAGCTTAATAATTTTTGCATCAGGATAGTCGCTTCCAAATTTCAGAATCAAAGAAACATCTGCTCCTCTCCAACCATAAATTGACTGATCATCGTCTCCAACTACCACGACATTTCGATGCTTTTCCGCCAGCGTCTTGACAATCGAATACTGAGCAAGATTCACGTCCTGATACTCATCAACCATCACATGCAAAAACCGTGAGGAGTACTTCTCACGAACTGTCTTGCTCTGCTCCAGCAATCGGTTTGCAAAATACAAAATGTCATCAAAGTCCAAAGCATTTGCTTTCAACAAAGCTTTGTTATAGGCAACATAAATATCGGCAACAAGCCTTTCAAAGAATCCAGCAGCCGACTCTAAGTACGCCTCAGGACTCAGAAGTCGCTCCTTTGCGTGAGAAATCGCACTGAGTACGGCCCGTGGCTGAATGGACTTTTCATCAATGTTCTTCTTCTTGATAATGTCCTTAATCAAACTGAGCTGGTCGCCATCATCGTAAATCACGAAATTGTGATCAATCCCAATCGCACCCCCATCGGTTCTTAGCATGCGAGCACAAAGGGAATGGAACGTTCCAATCCACATACCCTTGGCTTGCCCGCCAACCATGGGTTCAATACGCTCAAGCATTTCCTTTGCCGCTTTATTCGTAAAAGTAACCGCAAGAATCCGATAAGAAGGCACTCCTTCGTGCAAAAGTTTGGCAATACGAGTGGTTACGACCCGCGTTTTCCCAGAGCCTGCACCCGCGAAAATAAGCAGTGGACCATGAACGTGTTCAACAGCCTCACGCTGCTCGTGGTTAAGATGAGCCAAATTTGGTGTTCGAGAAGAATCAGGAGAGGAGTGCGAATGGCTCATAAAAGCGTCCTTGTGGACATATAAAAGTATGAATGGAAAAAAAGTCTTGCCGTACGGCGTTACTTCCCGCTAAAATAGGGCGTCAGATAGCAGTAGAACAACGAGCGAATGATGTATGCTCGTTTTTTAGACCTGTCGGAGATTTATAGACGAAATGAAGAGGGCAATTAGTAGCATTGTTTTTGTGGGAGCGGTAGCGTTTTCTTTCGCTGGCCAAGGCTCGTTCACAATTGTGCGTCCGCTTGACGGATCAACGGTTCGGGAAAAGACCCGAATTTTGGTTCCGAAGAATAGCGTTCAGGATTCGGGCTACATCGGCATCTTCCTCGATGGCAAGTTTCTCGAAGCAGTAGTACCGAAAGAGTCCGAAGACAAGAAATACCTGGAGTACATGCTTGACACTAAGGCTTACGAAGACGGAAACCACAAACTCGAACTCAAGTACTACGTGGACTACAACTCCCAACCTCGAGTCGTAGACAGCAGCTCAATCGACATTGTTATCGGCAACAAGAAAGGTATCGAAGTTCCAGAAGACGGAATCCAAATGCGATACAAATTCAATGTTGGTTCCGAACGAATTTATAAACTTCAACAAAAGCAAATCACCAGCATTATCAGCGAAGCAGACCAGAAGAAGTCAGGAGCTCGACCATTCGAGTTCAACTCCGAAGGCGAAGCCATCACCCTGCTCTACGCGGTTGACAACAAATATGGCAACGGCGAAGGACTGATGAGAATGCAGGTCGTGCCAGACAGAGGCGTAAAGAATCGAGAATATGCGTTCTTGACTACAAGCGATGCAACCGCTCCACAACGCTTCTATCCAGAAAGCATGGCCCCAATTTACATGAGGCTCACACCTACCGGACGAGAAGTGTTCGGTGCAGTGCCTGACTACTTTGGCTTCGAATCTGCTGGTATGGGTGGCGGAGATCGCTTCGCACTCTATGCGGCGTTCCCTCTGCCAGTTCTTCCTTCGAAGAGCATCAGAGTTGGAGATTCCTGGAGAACGAACTTCCAACAAGGCGCACTTGATATGGCAAAACTACACACCACCAACACAGTGGTTGAAAAGATGGTTGACCAAGCTCGAGGCGAATTCGTTGGTGTCGAATGGGAAATGGGTCGACGATGCGCAGTCATCAAAAACACCATTTCGCAAGGCACTCCAACGCTTAGCAAGAAAGCAGGAGCCGCGACGGAAAACATTTCCGATCGTAAAGTCTCAGTCACCGAAACAATTTGGTTCGATATTGACAACGGAATTATCGTCAAGTTCTACCAAGATACAACCATCGAAGGTAAAGCCAATTTTGGCCTTATCGGAGGCGGTGCAAGCGGAAACGGACCATCTGCACCAGGTGCGGCGGGCGGACGAGGCAAAGGACCAGATGACTTCTCAATCACCGATCCATTCCGACAACGCGGTGGAAAAGGTGGACCTCCTCCTGCAGGTATGAGCGGCGGCGGACAAAAAGGCGGACCTCAAGGCGCTGGAATGGCAGGTCCTGCTGGAATGGGTGGAGAACAAGGCGGCGGACAAGATGTTTCTGGGTTCGTTCGAACTCGATTCCAACGATTGTTCGTTCTACAGAAGTAAACTGACCCAGTGTCCAGATTCAGTCAAAACAAATGGAGCTCTCCGGAACATGATCCGGAGGGCTTTCGTCTTTCTCTGATTGAGCACCTCGAAGAATTGAGAACTCGCATCATGCGAGCTCTCTATATCATTTGCGGAGCTTGGATATTCTCTTGGATTTATGAAGTTCAAATTCGTGAGTTCCTAACCAACAGAGCAATCAATGCCATGATTGCGAATGTTCCCAAAGATTCCAGTATCCAGGAAGTGGTACACAATGCTCCCGAATTCTTCATGATCAAGATGAAGGTGAGCTTTTTCCTCGCGCTCCTCTTTGCCTTTCCCTTCTTAGTGCTTCAGGTGTGGGCATTTGTAGCCCCGGGTCTCAAGCCAAATGAACAGCGACCGTTCAAACGTCTGGCGCCTCTGAGCCTTATTCTGTTTGTCATTGGCGGTCTCTTTTGCTGGTTCATTCTCCCGTCGGCATTCACCTGGTTCGTCAGCTACATGCCCGACTTCCACAAAACCATCCTCAACCAAGAAGCTGGCTCACTCGCCATGTTCTCCCTCAAGAGCATCCTCGCCTTCGGTATCGGCTTCCAACTTCCGCTCGTGGTCTATATCTTAGGCGCACTCAATCTTCTCTCCGCGGCAACGCTCATCAAATACTGGCGACACGCCGCAGTAGCCATTTTCTTCCTCGCCGGTGCAATCACGCCCAGCAACGACCCCATGACCATGCTCATGATGGCGGTACCCCTCACCGTGCTCTTCATGATTAGTGCATGGGCGGTGAAAATCACCCAGGGCAACAAAAAGCAAAAGGATCTCTTGTGGAAGGAAGACAGTGAGCCGGAAAAGATTTCGGAATATGAACCTAATTCAGCCATCGAGCCAGCTTCGAGTGTAAGCACCATCCCTGCCACCGAAGTGGTAGAAACTTCGTACGCGGCTCCAGAGGCATACAATCAGCATATTGAATACTCTCCTCCAACTGATTACACACCTCCAGTTGACTACAATGAGCCGATTGATCCAGAAAAGCTCGGCGATGACCACTAATGAGTGAGCACCACTTTCTCGGTTCTTTCACCGAGCAGGTAGTGCTCACCGAGGAAATCCCACCACGAGCTGCCAAGTTCGGAATGATTCCTGAGGGGATTCCAAAGGCGTTGCAAGAACGTCTGCCCTCACAACTTTTTGCACACCAATCAGAAGCAATTCGTCTTGCCCTAAACGGCAAGGACGTGTTAGCGGTGACAGGAACCAACTCGGGCAAATCACTCTGCTTTCAAGTTCCAGCCATCACACATTGCTTACAGGAACCTATGGCAAGAGCAATGTTCATTTATCCCACCAAAGCACTTGCCCAAGACCAACTTTCCCGACTCAATGACCTCTGCCTAGGACTTGGGATAAAAGTGGGGACCTACGATGGCGACACCCCCAAAAGTCACCGATCAAGCATCAGGTCAATAGCAAACATAGTCCTGACCAATCCTGATATGCTCCACACGGCAATTTTGCCAAGTCACGAACTTTGGGTGAAATACCTTAAATCACTTCGACTGATTGCCCTAGATGAACTGCACACCTACCGAGGTGTCTTTGGCTCCCACGTGGCTCTCATTCTCCGGAGACTCCTTCGATTATGCGAATGGCACGGCAGCCATCCTCAAATTATCGCCGGTACCGCAACTATCAATAATCCCCACGAACTATTTACCAAACTAACCGGACGAGAACCTCAAATGGTGAGCAACGATGGCTCCCCAGCAGGCAAACGCACACTCATTTTTTTCAATCCTCCCAAAATCAACGAAGAAGCGAGACTCAGTCCCAACAAAACAACGGCGGAAGTATTCTCCACGCTCATCGAAACCGGCGTACCCACCATCACCTTCAACCGATCTCGCGTCGGCACCGAATTAGTACTCAGGCTAACAAAGTCAAAGCTCGATGAAAAAACTGCATTGCGAGTTGAGAGCTATCGAGGCGGATACACCCCAAAGGAGCGAAGAAAAATTGAACAAGACCTCTTGAAAGGAAAAATCCTGGGTATCTCAGCAACCAACGCGCTTGAACTCGGAATCAACATTGGACACCTTGATGCAGTAATCATCAACACATTCCCCGGCTCAGTGTCTAGCTTTTGGCAACAAGTAGGTCGAGCTGGCAGAGGTGAAAAGGATTCACTCGCACTTTATGTGGCAGGAGATAACCCCCTCGAACAATTTCTCCTCCAACACCCTGAAAGATTATTAGATCGCCGCTCAGAGTCAGTGACAATCCAGCCCGAAAATCCTAACATTTTGCGGGGACACCTACTCTGCGCCGCACATGAGCGTCCCATCACCCCCTCGGAACTCATCCATTTTGGTGATTCTGCAATTGAAAAAGCAGAAGAACTTGATCGAACTGGAGAGCTATCATTCCAAAGCGGTCGGTTCTTCTATCCAGCCTATAATCAGCCCGCACAAAACATCAACATTCGCAGTGCAAGCAATACCCTTGTTACTCTCTATGTCGGTGAAGAAGGAAAGTTTTCAGAAGAACTTGGCTCCATGGAGTACGAACGCGCCCTGAGTCAATGCCACCAAGGAGCCGTGTACCTTCATCGTGGAGAGTCATACCAAGTCCATACATTAGACCTACAACGAAATGAGGCATATCTATATAAATTTGACGAAAAATACTATACACAATCAAAAATGCAATCAATGCTGGAGCCAGGCAAACCATTCAAAGAAAGTGGCTGTTGCTCCGTTTCCAGTTGCAAAGTAACCGATTTAGTCATCGGCTATCAAAAGAAGACATTCGACGGAGATACGGTCATCGATACAATCGCCCTTGAACTTCCACCCGTCTCCTTCGACACCATTTGTGTGCGATTTGATCTTCCCCAATTAGATTTCGAAGCAGCCATGGAAGATCAGATAGCGGGTGTTCATGCCCTTGAACATGCCCTATTAAGCCTCGCGCCACTATTTGCAGGATGTGACCGAAATGACTTAGGCTCCGCCTGGTTCACCGTGCACATGGACACAATGTGTCCCGCCGTCTTCATCTTCGATCGCTGTCCCGGAGGCATCGGACTCGCTGAATCACTTTTTAACCAAGCTTCAAGTTGGTTGCAGTCGGCATACCAAACCCTGACCCAATGCAACTGTGAAAATGGATGCCCAAGTTGCCTCTATCTTTCCCAATGCGAAATAGGAAATGAGCAGCTAAACAAGTCCGGCGCAATCAAGCTATTGCGGTGGATCATGGAGCAATAGCAATAAAAAACTTCATCAGACGACCGTAACCTGCCGACCAGCTTTCTCCGCCGTTCTTGCCAACTTTTCCATATTCCCACCCGGGCGAACATTAACAAACGTAAGCCGGTGACTCAAACTCGCAACTAATCGATCCCTCACCTGGTTATTAACTCCAAAACATCACGCCTCAGGCCGAAAGGGCGAAATCACAAGATCTGTACTCGGATCAAATTCATAGCGACACAATCTCGCCGAACGAAACGCCCAAAACCTCTCCTTGGAGCACCCCAGCTTCTGCCAACGATTCAATCTCATTGAGCTGATCAAAAGACGCATTGCGCGAGGACAGCACACAAAATGTCTTCGCGGAAAGTAGTTTCAGATTCCCGTACATAAAAACCATAGCGGGAGATTGAACATCAAACTGCTCAATCATTTCAGGAAATCCAGCATCGGTAATGACCGACCATCGAACACCCAGACGTTCCAACCGCTCCTCAAAAGGCTGATTCTCCTGAACCAAAGTCTGACGATGCCCGACCAAATAGTCAGCAACTCGAGCCGAAAGCCGATACTCTTCACGATAGGCCTCAGCACTCAACACAAGAAACTCTTCAGGAGAAACACCAAGTAACTGATTCCTCGCCAGAACCCTAGTAACCGAGCGACCACCCATGCCAGGGACCATGGCAAGTAACAGGGAAAAAGATCGCTCCGACAATCTCAAGTTAAACCTCTCCTCATCGAACTACTTGCAAGGCAGTATCCAAAATCATCGTTACGGCGATTTCACCAGATCGCTCCATTTCATCAACAACTTCCTCGTGACTTAACATGTTTTCAGTCAACCCCGCCGCCAAGTTGGTCACAATCGCCAAGCAAGCATATTCAATTCCCGCCTCACGCATTACCACCGCCTCAGAGGAACCCGTCATTCCAACCAAATCAATTCCCCACTTCTTGTAAAGTTGAATTTCAGCCGGTGTCTCATATCGAGGTCCATTCAGACCAGCATAAACTCCACTCATTTGCACCGACTTTCCCACTTTCTCAGCCGAATTCTTCAGACCGTTCCGAAGCGTCGGAGAAAACGGATGCGAAAAATCACGATGTTCAACCACCTGATTAAACAGCGTCAGGTTGCGATACGTAAAATCGTAAAAATCAGAGCAAACCACAAAAGTTCCCGGACCCCACTCCTCATTCAGCGACCCAACCGCCGCCGTCGCAAGGCAATAACGAATACCAAGTTGCTTCAGTGCGGTTGCCATACCAGCATAATTCACCAAATGCGGAGGCACTTTGTGACCCGCCGAATGCCGGCTCAGAAGCAAAAGATTGACCCCTTCATGAATCAGATGCCTGCCACGAATGGTTCCCAAGGGAGTAGGAATATGCACCGGACTTCCTCCCAAGGCCATCAACCGGCTCCCCACTCCTGTCCCCCCTATTACTGCGACATCAAATTGCATCTTGATGGAATTATGACTTGGTTTGCGATGAAACGCGAAATTGAGCCAAACTGTGAGTAGTGATTCTGCGAGAAATTCTCCACGCCCATTTCCCAGTCCTAACTGAAAAAAGTTCAGTCAGAGACGCGGTCGACAAAATGGACATCTACCAATTTCCCGCGCTCGTTCTTGTCAATCCAGACCACGAACCCATCGCCGTCATCACAGAAGGCGACATCTGCCGATCAGCAATTCAGCAAGATGGAGTAGTCGGCCTCGCCTCACAGCCAGCAATCGAACACGCATCCAAGTCCCCAACATGTGCCGACGTCAATATTGAAATCTCGGACGCCCTTCACCTGATGCTCTCAAGCGGGCTCACCATACTGCCCGTAACCGATGAAAACCGCCTCGCTGGCATAGTACTCAGAACCGATTTAATCCAAGCCATGATGATGGACGCAGCAGAAATCTCAAGCTAAGAACATACGTAGTACCTTCCATGCTCAACGAAGGATCTCCATTCCCAAGCTTTTCTCTGCAAAATCAAGACGGCAAT
>JAPLCS010000416.1 GCA_026392145.1 Fimbriimonadales bacterium
GCTGGATTGTTGTAGGTTTATATTCCCAAAGCGGTCTAACATTCGGTCCATTTTCAGATTCAAAAACTACTCCGTCTTTAGATGGAAAAACTTTAACTTCCAGTCCACTGATTGTTGCCAAAATTGGATGCTCGCTCGTGCTGGCTGCAATTTCCCGCTCTATCCAGTCTTTGAATTGCAAAAGAGACTCATACTTCTTTACGGCCGATTCCCCCTCTGGTGTATTCACTCCAGGATTTGACTTTATGAGAGCCACGGCTGATTGGTAATCGTAAACATTTACGAAGGTATCCAACTCTCGCAACTGACTTGGAGTAAGAATAAACTTCTCTTGTTGGCTTACTGGTGCAGGTGTTGCTGGAGCATTCACTGGGGCCGGGGAGTTCTCTTGACCGGACAATTTTGCCTTCAAATTTTCCAGTGATTTGGGATCATTTTTTATTGTTCCTTCAGCCACTCCCCTGCCATCAGATTTCGCCAAATCTTTGGCAGATTTCTTTATTTGAGCAGCAAAAAACAAAGGTAGCAAAGCTAAACCAATGAGGACAATGGTTATGACCATGAATAGCAAACCCTTTTTGCCGGTTACCTCAGTCGTTGATGGCACGTCCGCTTGACTAAACATCGCCTCAGCCGCGCGTTGCTTCATTTCCTCAGTAATTGAAGGAATCTCAAATATCGGAATCGGTTCTGAAATATTCTTGGTCATCACAGGACCAAGGTACTTAGCATTGTTAGGCACTTGAGTCTTGATCAAGTCGTAAAAGTCACGAGACATGGCGATAGCATTTGGTTTGGCTAACGTTTGTATTCTCGCGGCCTGGTTGACTCCATCACCAACAGTGTTCTTACCTTTAAGAATAATCTCACCAATGTGGAGGCCGAACCGATGTTCCAATACACCATCCTCGGGAGCAGAAACAGCAATTTCATGAAGGATCCCTTGCATAGCAAGAGCACATTTCATGCACTCAGTTGCACTCAAAAAAACCACCATCATTCCATCACCCATCGTATTCAAAACTTCACCATTGTGTTGTGAAACTAGACGGTAGAAAATATCAAAATCTCGATTTAGTGCTTTTGTAGCTCTCTGCTCGTTCTGTCCAACCAACTTACTAAAGCCCACAACATCTGTGAACATAATTGAGGCTAGAGTTCGTTGATCATCCGATCCAGAATGCGAGAGAGTCATAGGTTCCTGCTTCTTCAATTTTAGACCACTTTGATTCTAAAGTGGGCTGTTTTGGGTATATTGTCACCTGTCAGCCGATGTAGCTCAGGGGCAGAGCAGCTGTTTCGTAAACAGCAGGTCGCAGGTTCGAATCCCGTCATCGGCTCCAAGTCATTCCATTCCTGGAAAATCACCCAAAAATCAAATGGGTTCAAGTGCCATTATTGGCATGACATTTAACCGAATTATAGGTGTTGTAACTAGGTCCAAGAGGTAACTTATTTTTGAAAGATCGGCGATTCTTTGCCAGTCCTTCGGTAACTCATGAAAGCAAGGCAATGGATCGGTATCATCGTGTCCCTCTCAATTTTGATTGTTATTGGGGCATGGAGAATCAATCAAAAGCGACAGAATGAAGGTGAGCTAAAAGGCGCATCCAAATCACGAACTCCGGTCGTTGAAGCTTATGTTGCCGGTCCAGCAAAAATTGAATCCATTATCCAATCGGTTGTCAGTTTAGAATCTCCTAACCGAGTGACTCTTTCACCCCGCACCAGTGGAAACTTGATTCAGCTTGACCTAAGGGTTGGTGATCGTGTCAAAGCAGGTCAAGTGGTGTTTCGAATGGACCCTACTTTAGCCAAGAATGCTGTTCTTGAAGCACAGGCACAGGTTGCACAAGCTAAAGCCAGATTAGCTCAGGCTAAGATTCAACAAAGCCCAAATACTACATCAGTTGCAGGTCAAATAGATCAACAGCTGATCAGTTTCAACAGCCCAAGCTGATTTCAACCAGGCAAAAAAGAACTTAGATTCCTTAATATCGAATGCCGAAGCACAGGCAGCTGATTGGAATTCTCACGTTAGGGCCGCTAAGACGAATTTAGAAAACACTCAGGCAGTCTTAGAAAGAGAGGAAGCAAGCCTCAAAAATGCGAAATCAAGATTTTCACGCCTTGAAGGGTTGTTCGAGAAAGGATTTGCATCTACTCAGCAACTAGATGACAGTCGAACTGCAATGGAGGTGCAGGCGAAGGCAGTCATAGTCGCCCAAGGTCAGATTCGAGCCGCAAGCGAAGCGTTAGATTCTGCCAAACAACAACAGCAGATTGCAGTTAATAACATTAGTGTGGTGAAGAGACAGGCAGAAGCTAACATTACTGCGGCGAGAGCGAGACTTGACCAAGCAAACTCACAACTCAAAATTGCGAATTCCAATACAGCGCAAAATCCTGCTTACACCGAAAACTTGGTCGCTCTTAGTTCAGCGGTATCGATTGCCGTAGCTCAACTTGCTCAAGCGCAAGAACTGCTGTTCCAAACTGAAATTCGGGCACCTTTTGATGGAACCATCACTGGCAGAAAGGTAGACCCCGGATCCAATCTCACCGCTGGTCAGGAGGTTGTGGAACTTCAAACAACCGATTGGCTTTTTGGTACAACAAACTTCCCTATTGAGTTTAGTAAAGACATCAAAGTTGGAACACCTGCCACGATTTTAATTGATGGTTTATCTTCCGAAGTTGGCAAAGGAGAAATTACAGCATCAATCAACAGTCTAAATATTGCTGCAGATCAAGGCACTCGACAATTTACAGCACGTGTCAAGCTCCAAAACCAGTCAATGAGCTTACGTCCGGGAATGTTTGGAACTATCAAGATTGCTTCTCAAACGGTTATGGCTCGAGTTGCAGTTCCGCAAGAATCTATTAAAAAGTCAATAGGTTCAACTACCGTTGCGGTCATTGGAAAAGACAACAAGGTTTCAATACGTTCTGTGACCACTGGTGCGACTGATGGAAAATACGTCGAAATTGTCGAAGGTCTGATGCCTTTAGAAAGAATCGTTTCCCTTTCGTACCAATCGATGAAAGATGGTCAAGAGGTCAAAATACCGGGAGACAAGAAGGAATCAAGCAAAGGGAAATCTGACAAAAGTGCCCCACAGAGCGGAAAGAGTGAATTGAAGTGAATGTCGGGAAACTAGCAGTAAGCAGACCTGTCGCCGTAACTATGCGGATTGCCGCATTGGTGTTGCTTGGGTTCATTTGCTTTCTCCGATTACCAATTGATCTCTTACCGAAAATTGACATTCCCACTATCAACGTAAATGTCAACTGGCCAAACACTGGACCAGAGGAAATGGAATCCCAAATCACACGACCACTCGAACAGGCTGTAAGCAGCATTCGAGGACTAGATCGTGTCATTTCAACCTCATCCCAAGGCAACAGTAACGTTCGAATTCAATTCAAGTACGGAGTGGACGTCGACAAAGCCGCTATTGACGTCATGCAACAAGTCCAACGTGCAGTTGGAAGATTCCCAAAAGATCCAAATATTTCCACGCCTCAAATATTCAAATTCGATCCTTCGACAACCCCGATTCTAGTTTATGGTGTTTCCTCTAAACGGGACAACCTTGTCAAGCTCCGAGACAGGATGATTAATGAACTGAGCCCTCAAATAGAGGCAGCTGGTGGGGTGGCTCAGGTGAACATTTCAGGAGGACAACTTAGAGCTGTCATCGTTGATGTGGATCCTTCAAAACTTCAAGCGAGAGGCCTCAGCATCTCCCAAGTATCAAGAAGAATTCAAGAAGAAAATATCAGTCAACCAGCAGGGATATCTATCGAAGGAAGGACTCAATATAATCTGAGAAGCATCGGATACTTCCGAACCTTAGAGGACATCCGCAACGTGCCCATAGGCGCGATAAATGGAAGCCAGATCACCTTAAAGGAAGTCGCATCCGTGCGAGATGCTAACCAAGATATCACCTCGTACACCAGGTTAAATGGTGAACCAGCCCTCAACGTAACCATCACCAAACAAAGCGATGCAAACACCGTTGAAACCTCAAAACGGGTTCAAGAAGTCATCAAAGGAATAGAAGAACGCAATCCAGATATTGACTTCAATATGGCTTATAACCAAGCCACCTTCATCGAAAAATCAATTGCGGATTTGAACGAAACTGCGATTATTGGGGGTGCACTAGCCATTCTCATCATCACATTCTTCCTTCGTAACCTTCGAAGTACCTTTGTAGTTGCCCTGTCAATCCCAATATCCATCATCTCAACGTTTTCGTTGATGTACTTCTGTGGATTCACACTCAACACCATTTCACTTAGTGGACTAGCGTTGGCAACAGGACTTATCGTAGACGATGCAATTGTCGTACTAGAAAACATTTATCGCCATATTGAAAGAGACAAAAAAAGCCCCATGGAAGCGGCTATCAGCGGAACTCAGGAAATTCTCTCAGCGGTTCTTGCTTCGACCTTTACAGTCATGATCGTTTTCATACCCCTCTTTTTGATTCAAGGACAAGCTGGACAAGTTTTCTCGCAATTCGCGTTGGTCGTAATGTTCTCCATCGCTATTTCACTTCTTGATGCCACCACTGTAGTTCCCATGCTTGCATCCCGAATGATTCGTGAACAGGATGTGCATGATGAAGCGAATCCAGAATTGAGAATTCAACGAGGAGAAAAGCCGACATTGGCGACAAAGACCTTTGATCGCTTTGGTAAGTACTTTCACTCTCTTGATACTTCCTACCGAAGTGGTCTTAGTTGGGCATTAAGCCACCGCTTTGCAATCGTTTCACTTGGGCTAGTTAGCATTTTGGTTGCTTTTCTTTTGTGGCCTTTAGTTGGAAGGGAAAATCTTCCACAGTCTGATAGTGGGAATTTGACTTTAAGAATAAAGTTACCAATTGGAACTCCGCTTGAAGTCACAAACGAGTCTGTGAAAAAGATAGAGTCAATTGTTCTAAAAGATGAAGAGGTCGACAATATAATTTCTGGTGCCGGTGCGAATGTTGGTTTACGTGTGGGGGACGCGGCACCGCAAGAAGGTTCTGCTTCGATTCAACTAAAGCTCAAAAGGAAATCTACTACCGCAGAAGTTCAGAAGAGACTTCAAAAGGCACTAAGTGTAATTCCTGGAACAACCGTCCAAGTTCAGCCACTAGATGTTGTTCAAAACATTCTCGGGAACAACCAAGGGTTTGCGATTGATGTTTATGGTCAGGATATGACCAAACTTACCGCCGCTTCTAAACAGATACAGCAAGCAATGTCTGGAATTGCTGGGCTCCAAAATGTTGACTTAAACGTTCAGGATGCTCTACCAGAAATTCAATGGGAAGTTAACAGAGAAAAAGCAACCGCACTTGGAGTCTCCTTTACAGATGTATCAAACGTGATAGCTGCTGCTACCACCGGTCAGTTGTCAACATCCTTTCAAGAAAGTGGAGTCCAAACTCCTATTTATGTTCAGGTCCCACGTGAACTTCGCTACTCAATTAGTGATCTAGGCAAGTTACCAATTGGAACTCCGCTTGAAGTCACAAACGAGTCTGTGAAAAAGATAGAGTCAATTGTTCTAAAAGATGAAGAGGTCGACAATATAATTTCTGGTGCCGGTGCGAATGTTGG
>JAPLCS010000065.1 GCA_026392145.1 Fimbriimonadales bacterium
CATTGTGCCTTGCGGGACTCGTTGCCGAAGGTGAAACGCACGTGAGAAACATTCACTTTATTGACCGGGGATATGAAGCCATCGAATCGACTCTTAATGCATTAGGGGCAGACGTTCAAAGTGTCACAGAATCGGAGCTAGTCAAGGTACGCTGAGGTTACTTTGAGATTCGTTCCTCAGATAGGTATTGACCTCGGCACCGCTAACCTGTTGGTTTATCGGCGTGGGAAAGGAATCGTTTTGTCGGAACCTACCGTTGTTGCTGTAAATTCCAACAACGGTAAGGTTTTGGCAGTCGGAAATGATGCGCGTGAAATGATTGGCCGTACTCCTGCCAACATTACAGCCATTCGTCCATTAAAAGATGGGGTCATTGCGGACTACACCACAACTTTAAAAATGATGGAACACATCATTAAGAAGACCTGCTCCACTAAGTTGCCGTTTCGTTTTGCACCAACTGCATTGATTTGCGTTCCTGCTGGTGTCACCAATGTTGAGCGGCGAGCTGTGATTAAGGCTGCAAAGGAAGCTGGAGCTGGCCTTGCCATGACTATTGAAGAACCCTATGTGGCTGCACTTGGTGCCGGTCTCCCTATTTCATCTCCAGGAGGCAACATGGTTGTTGATATTGGCGGTGGAACTACCGATATTGCAGTGCTTAGTCTCGGTGGAATCGTGCTTTCTGCGAGCCTTCGAGTTGCAGGAAACAAGATGGATGAGGCGATTCAGCCAGCGTCATATTCGAAATGCCTACAACTTGATGATTGGAGAAATGAGTGCAGAGGAGATTAAGATTCAACTCGGTACCGCTTATCCTGCTAGCCAAGAAGCAAAAATGGAGGTCCGAGGTCGGGATATGATTCATGGTCTTCCGAAAACTATTGAAGTCAGTAGTGTTGAAATTCGTGAAGCACTTAATGAGCCAGTTAGGCTGATTGCTGAAAAGCTTTGTCAAGTGCTGGAAGACACTCCACCTGAGTTGGCAGCGGATGTAATTGAACGTGGAATCACTTTGACTGGGGGTGGTGCTCTCTTGCGTGGACTTGACCGTTACCTGCAAGACGTCACTCAAATTCAAGTTCGAGTTGCTGACAACGCTTTGAATTGCGTGGCTATGGGAACTGGACTTGCGATTGAAGATCTTGATGCGATAAAACACAGCGGAGCACTTACCGAGCTATGAAAACCAGAACCCTATCGTCGCTTCTTTTCTTTCTTGTGGTGACGAGTGGGTTCACCCAAATGGCGAGTGCCCACAATCAAACGGATGATCAAGATGGATTTAAGCGAAAATCCACGAAAACTGTGCAGGAAACTACCTCTCCTGTAACTCGGTCTGAAGCAAAGAAGGTTTTTGAAAAGGCTTGGAAATCTCTCTCCGAAGGGATAGGAATCAAATCAGCGGTACCACTCAAGTTCGCGAGTACCACGGGAACTGTCACTAAAGATGAGGTACTCGAGAATATTCGGGCGATTGTTCTCGTGTGTGAAAAATCATTCAAGCGGACTCCCAAGTGGGCTAAGTACGACTTGAAAAGATTTAGGAGTGATCTTGAAGTTGCCAAGTATAAAAAACTTGTTGACGAAGGATTTGTATCACCTTATGGTGTGCTTATGACCGTTAAAAACGGTACCGTCCAGCCAAAACAATTTGGGGAGGCGGTGGGTCAGATGATGATTCGAGTGGCAGACCTGTGTCATCTTCCATCTCGCAGGTTCTCTCCTTACTTGATGCCTCCAGGTTAGGAGTCAGACGACTTCTATTCTTGTGAATTCAGGGATGTGAATTCTTAGTTGGTCCTCAACCCCATGCTTTAAGGTCACTGGAGCGATGGGGCAGTATGCACAAGCTCCTCGTAATCGTATTTTTATTACACCGTCTTCGGTAGCTGAAACGAGTTCGATTCGTCCGCAGTGAGAGATTGCATAGGCCTGAACCGTTTTTAGCCGTTCTTCTACACGCTTTTCAACCTCTGTTCGGGATTTCTTTCGGAAAGCGAGCGGGTCCATACTTGCATATACGTCGGACTGTCTTGTGCCCAGAGCCGATATGGTCGAAATTCTAGCTGAGATGGTTGGAAATCTGTATCTTCCACTTCCGAATAGATTGCATCGGCAAAGTCTTTAGTCATTTTTTCTGTTTGGATGACAAAGCATAGTGAACCGTCAATACTCCGTTGTGAAGCGATTTGAGGTTCTATGCTGAGATCAACGGCATGATAATGGGGAGCATTTTCCAGTGACTTGGACTCTGCGCAGTAGATGGTTGGACCGTAAGCTAGCGCAACTCTTCCCAAATTGTCGAGTATGGCAGGATTCGATTCAAACCATTTTGGAACCATGTGAAAGTCGATTTCGAAGGTGCTTTCTCCATTCCATTCTCGCTCAAAAACAGCGAACCCATTTTCGTATTCAGCCGCAAGATCACTTCCCACCAAGTCGATAGTTACTTCATCACACCATTCAGGAATTCGGATTGCTATTTGCTTAGTGACAGCACTTGGAACTTTTAGTTTCACTGTTGCTTTTCCTGAAACTGGAAAGTCCGTTTTGATGGAGAGGACAGCGCCATCGTGCAGCGTAAAAATGCCTGCGACAGGGAAGCCGATGGTCAGCAGGCACATTCGAACCATGGCTTTCTTGAGTGATCGTGTCTGCTTTCCAGTGGGTTGTCATAGAAGAAACTCAGGGTGTCGTAGCTAATTCCGCTCAGTATGCCGTTGAAAATAGTCCGTTCTACGGTATCCAGGTAGTCGGAGAGTCCGGTAAGTTTGAACATTTCTCGTCCCCACATTGCTAGAGAAATGCCAGCACAAGTTTCTGCATAGGCATGATGGTTGGGTAAATCATAGTCAACACTAAACCCTTCGTTCTCACCTGTGCTTCCCATTCCACCGGTAATGTATATTCGCTTTAGGTTTAGGTTGCCCCAAATTGTTTCTAGTGCAGTTGAAAGTTCTGAGTCGCTTCTCCGTCTTGCGCTTTCGGCTGCGGCAGTGTAGAGGTATCCAGCTCGCACCGAGTGACCAACGGTTTCTCTGTGCTCTCGAATGGGTAAGTGATCGAGCGCATAGGAACCATCATAATGTCCATCTTTGAGCATGAGACGATTTGCCAAATAAAGCCTTTCGCTCAGGTCGGTGTCAAAGATTTCAGGTTCAAAAAATGAGGGGCGACAACCTCGAATATCCAGCATCCAATCAGCTAATTCTGCAATTTCTTCGGATTGTTTTGGTTGATCAGTTATCCTGGCGAGTTTGTACAGCGCAAGTTCAATTTCTGGATGTCCACAAGTGCCTTTAACCTTGGACGGTCCAAATTTGTCAGTTATGGCATTTAAGCACTTGAATGCAACTTTGAGAAGCCGACTGTCTGAGGCGTATGAGTGGAGAGCAACAGCGGCCTCAATAAGGTGGCCGATGCAATACAGTTCGTGCATATGAGCCATGCTTTTCCACTTCCATTCAGGTCGTGTGTTGGTGACGTAGGTATTGATGTAGCCACTTTCTTCTTGTGCTGATTCGAGGAGGTTGATTACTGCATCAATCTGATTTTTACGCTCTTCTGATGGATATAAGGCTTGAATATAGGCTGAAGCCTCTAACCATTTGTAGACATCACTGTCATTGAATCTTAACCCCTGCTGTTTTATTGATGAGTCAGACTGTTTGAGAATCGTTTTGGATGCTAGCTCAAAGTTTTGGAGTCTTCCTGTGGTTACAAGTTGATCAAATTGGTGATTGAGCCCGTGGATCGCTAGTTTCGATTGGTATTTTCCCCAAAAACCGTCTACCGACTTGGCCTGAATTGTAAAAAAGCTGGTTGAGGGGGGCATGAAAATAGTTTACCGGTCGAAGCTGATGCCCCGACCGATAATTGATTTGAACAGTTTAACGTTGGAGGATTCTTAGTATCGTCCGCCGCCACGACCACCGCTGCCGCCTCGACCACCTCGGTCGCTGCCGCCTCGTCCGCCGCCGCCGCCGCTACCGCCGCGACCACCGCCGCCTCCGCCGTAGCCACCACCGCCACCGCTTCGACCGCCGCCGCCGTAGCTTCCGCCACCGCCACCGTAGCCGCCACCACCACCGCTACCGCCTCGATATTCTCGTGGCTTGTCGTCGCGTGGGATAGCTTCGTTCACTTTAATCGTTCGACCTGCAAGGGTTGAACCGTCAACTTTCGCAATTGCTGCCTCAAGTTGATCTTCAGGGACTTCGATGAATCCGAAGCCTCGATTGGGGATTACGCGTGCATTTTGTGGTTGGAAATCTGCGAACGCCTCCAGCAGATCCTCTTCTCCCGACGAATACGAGAGATTACCGACGAATAGTCTTTTATTTGCCATTTGCTTACCTTAGTTTCTCTAACTCACCAACTTAATCGAGAACTTACTGGCTCGCTGACTGATCGGATCCTATCTGAAACTGACACCGGTTACCCGGACACCTCTAGTGTAGCGTACTTTTGTGGAAAAACCCCACTTTCACTGATTATTGTCAATCTCGATGTCTTCGAGTCCTCAGCACTTTTAGACACGGTTCGAGTTTTGTTAAGTAGTTATTATCTTTTTGTTAACGATTTTTGAAATCAGTCAATCAACGCTGGTTTACAACATTCCAACTTTTCCATCGCTTAATAATTTCAGCGTAGGTGGGGAAAACACAAGTCACCACCGTTGGTTCACTATGAAAAAAGCCTTCACGCTTATCGAACTTCTTGTTGTCATCGCAATCATTGCGATTCTGGCAGCTATCCTTTTCCCAGTTTTTGCTCAAGCAAAAGCTGCCGCTAAAAAAGCTGCAGATTTAAGCAACGTCAAGCAGATTAGCCTCGGAATTACCCTCTACACGGGTGATAACGATGATATGTATCCATCTGCATACTATCACAGAGCTTTTAATCCTGCTCTTGGTGGAACCAATGCTGGATATATTCACTGGTCTGGGATGGTGATGCCTTATGTGAAGAACGTACGAATGTTCGTATCTCCTGGCGATACGATTGGCGGACATGCTCCAACATGTTTCTCTTCCGCTGACAACAACAGCGGTGCAGGCGCTCCTGGTGGACAGGCAGCCAACGTATGTACAGCTAACCCTGCCATCGTTCCGCCGCAGTTTGTTCGAGGTGGTGCGATTGTTGATGAGCAAGTTCCACGAATTTCGTACACGGTTAACTCGTTGGTTATTCCTCGATACCGAAATATCGGTGATGTCAATCGAGGCATCTCCTTGGTAAGTCAAACTCAGTTGGATAATGTTTCAAACGTAATCTTGCTTGCTGGATTCACTCGGAATCTTTCGTGCCTTGCATCGGCTTCGATTACTTCGACAACCAGAAGTGCATCGCACCGATCAACCAATGCAGTTACACGAGACACGGCCAATGTTCAGGTCTATTTTGGTAGCCAAGAAGATGGAGCCACGCGACCAGCTGCACTCTATGCACTCAACTGGAATAACCTTGCCGCCAGCAATGTCTTCAACCTTTGCCGAACTGCTCCTCGAACGGATTATCCTCTGATTGTTTACCACGGTTGGAACAACTGGAGCAACCAAGGTGACAATTACGGAATGGCTGATGGCTCTGCAAAGTATCGACCATTCCAGCAAACCATTGCGCCGACTAACTACCAATGGGGAACTCGAGCTTACACTGATGGGAACCTCCCAGTTCTCAATCCAATTAACGGTCTTCCTGTTCAGGGCTAAGTCTCTGATTGCTTGATTCTGAGTGGTCTTCTCACAATGAGAGGACCACTTTCTATTTTTGAACACCACAGGTTTACCTTCTGATACCTTTAGTTAAGAAATGGTAATGGTTCTGTTAAGGGATGTTAAAGCTTTAGTTAAGGGAATGTTAACTGATTTTCGTGAATGAAACAATCAACGTGTGTTCAGTTAAGTAGGTCTAGCCGGCTTACTTGCAGATGCACCTGATTCATCATGAAAAAAGCCTTCACGCTCATCGAGCTTCTCGTTGTAATTGCAATTATTGCAATCCTCGCAGCTATCCTCTTCCCAGTCTTTGCCCAAGCAAAAGCTGCTGCCAAGAAAACTGCTGACTTGTCAAACATGAAGCAAATGGGAACTGGAACCCAGCTTTACATTGCAGATAATGACGATGTTTATGCACAGGCGTATTACTACAAAGATGATCTCGGAGATACTGGCGGTTACGTTCACTGGACATCTTCACACTATCCTTACATCAAAAACGTACAAATGTTCGTTTCTCCAGGGGATCCAAGCAATGGTTTGCTTCCAACGAATCCAGCTTGTGCGAACATTGGTGAAACAGTTTTTAACTACAGTGCCCCATGCGATTCTCAAGTTCCTCGATTGAGCTACACCGTTAATGCCGCACTTATGCCACGGAAAAGAAGACAGGCTGACCCTGCAAACGTTGTTTCTGCAACCATTGTAGACAATGTTGCTGACACGATTCTAATTACTTCTTTCTCCAACACCCAAGCATGTGTCAACGATACATCTGTGGGGCAGACAACCACTGCATATAAGAACAAATCGCACCGACCAACCAACGGGGTGATGTCTTCTGCAACTGGTGGAAAGTGGGCAGGAGATAACGCCGCTGACATGGCTCTTCCGGCAGTTTATGCGGTAACAGCTGCGGTTGCCAAAGAAGCGTGGGCCTTCTGTGCAACTGGTGTAGATTCATCCACTCGACCACATATCAAGTACATTGGAGCTACACGATTCGGGAACGGAACGAACTATGGCTTTGCTGATGGTCACGCAAAGTTCACCGCTCCTGATGCAACCTTAAATCCAACCCGATTTATGTGGGGCAAAGCAATGTATTCGGCTGGAAACAAGCCAGTTCTGAATCAGCTTGGAACACCTGTTCAGTAAGCATCAAAACATCCGAAACTCCTAATGAAGAAAGCGGTACCCAATCTGGGTGCCGCTTTTTTTGTCAAGTTCAGTAGATTTTTGTATGGGTAATAACTCCGTTTTGCCACTCAATGTTGACTCGCTTTCCGCCTCTGGCTCTTAGTCCGGTAACCGAGCCTTTCGATTTCCAAGCATCGGGAAGTGCAGGCAAGAGTTCAATTTTGCCGCTCTGACTCTGGAGAAGCATTTCAGCGATTCCTGCCGTTGCTCCAAAGTTGCCATCAATTTGAAATGGTGGGTGGGCATCGAACAGATTTGCGTACGTTCCTCCGCCGTTTGAGTAGTTAAATCCATCGGTTCCGGTGGGTCTTAGAAGGCGGTTAAGCACTTTTTCGGAGTGATTCCCATCTCTAAGTCGTGCCCAGAAGCAGACTTTCCAAGCGAGAGACCATCCTGTGCCGTCATCGCCTCTTCTTTTGAGTGATTGTCTTGCAGCATTGGCAAGGTTTGGAGTGGTGAGTGGATCAATTTGGTT
>JAPLCS010000424.1 GCA_026392145.1 Fimbriimonadales bacterium
CTAGCGACGATTCGCTGGAAGAATTTCATAGAGCGTTTCAATGTCGAGTCCTTCAACAACGATTCTTCGTTGTTGATAATACAATGCACCTGTGAGGGCAATAAACGGAACGATCAGCCAAATGGCTATAAACTCAGGCAAAATTGAAAGAATCAATTCAACGGTCTGCTTAGCGTAAGCATTTGAAAACCATCCCGTAATGTTTCTTTCTATTTCAAATTGACCGATTATCGCAGAGTAGCCCCCTCGCAAAATCAAATAGATAACGATTCCATTTCCAATCGAAGTGCCTACAGGATTGGTTTTAGGAGCTGGTTGTGATTTTCTCCCAAATAAGTAATTGGCTCGTTTGATGGCTTCTTTGGGCGTTACATTTTCGGCAAGCGTGACGGATACTGCGCCAATTCCAAGCCCGATTCTTGTAAGCGACCACACAGCACCAACTGGGATACAGAGCAGTGACAGGACCCCAGCAATACCAGTCAAAGCATCAGTTTCTGGGGTAACCGTAGCGATAAATCCACAAATGATTATAGGTGCGAGGCTCAATGCAAACGGAAATATGACAAACCAGAATGTTCGGATGTAAGTGAAGAATGAACTAAGGAAAGCCTTATTCGAATTTCGCTCAATATCAATTTGGAACGAGCCACTTCCTTTCAGTTGTAGGTCAGCAATACCGTGACAAATGCTCGATATTTTAGCGAGTCCTATTCCAGCAACAATGAAACCAATGGCAAGCCCCACAAATAAAATAACAATAAATTCTAATATCTGTAACCGAGAATTCTGTAGAAATGAGGTTTGAAATAATCGGGGAATGAGTAGCGCCGAAAAACAAGAGATGAATCCAGCAATCAGGGCGCTTGGAGCAAGGCAATAAGAAGCAATCTCTCGGAAATACAGTCTGTATGTGTGCAAACCATTATCAAGTGTTTCTCCAGACGTTTGGGGACGGAGGTACCTTCTTTGGTTCAGGGATGCATATGAGGCGTAATCACGAATCGGTCCGTTCGTCTGCATCTTTTGCATAGTATACGGAACTTGATGCTAAAAGGAGTCAACCTTTTACCTCCAATTTTCGTCAGTACACAGAGCCATGTTAAATCCTGCTATTCTCTCCGCGCTTATCTTGACACCAGGTTTCCAGTCAAAGGAGATTGGTGATTATCTACCAGCTAACTTGAAAGACATCGAATTTGATTCGATTTTGGGGAAGAGAAATGTTCGAGAAGCTGCAAAAGTAAACAAGGACTTCAATCGGCAGTTGGATGCGGCTAACGGAAAACTACAAGCAAAAGAACCTTTCAAATTGAGAGCAACTGGGAAGGTCGACGACACAACTTTCGTATTGTTAATCAATGGAGCTATGAAGGCCTCGAAGATTTCCAGTCTAGGTCTAAATCTGAAAAGCGATACAACTGCCAATCCCGGTCAAAGAACGACTTTGCTGGATTTTGGAATTTTAACATCAAGTATCGCAGACAAGTTTTATCGATCAAAGTTCGTGAGATTTGACAGAGAATCTGGCAACCCTGTGTTTGATCTCACATTTCCTAAGGAACTGGACTACACAGTTCGAATGCGGGTTTGGATTGATAAAACCAAGAAGTATGTCATCCGCAGAGAATGGTACGGCATGGAAGGTGAATATCGTGCAAGTTTTATCGCTTCTAATCCTGTGGAGGTAAACGGAGTTACCGTTCCAACCAAATTATCCATTTTTAATGCAGAGAACCAACTGGCAGGGGAAGTTCTGTACAAGAACGTTCAAATTAACAAAGGCTTAGCCGATGAGTTGTTTAAGATTTGAGGAATCATTAGCCAAAGAACTTAGTTAAACTTCGACTCAGAGCGTTAGCCGTAAAGTTTACAAGAGGAATTCCTACCTCGTAGTCCATTCTTGTTGGCCCTACGAGTCCTACGACACCGATTTCATTGGGACCGATTGAATAGTTTCGTCGAACAACGCTGAAACGCTGCATTTGCTCAGACTTATTTTCTTTACCGATGGTCACTACATCGGTGTGTGGCATAACAGATTCATAAAGCACGTCACTTTCAACTAATTGCCTAAACAATTCAGATAATCCGAGCGAGTCACGATGGAACTCTGGTTTTGCAAACAAGAACTCTTCACCTTCAGTAAGTACCTTGCCCCTGGTCAGGTTCTTTGAAATGGTCCGTAGATGAGAAAAGATACTTGCGAGTAGTTTCTCTACGGCTGGATTTGCAATCATGAGACCTGGTTTCGCCTTTGATAAGTTTCCGAGTGTGTTTCCAACAATCTTTGTTCGGAGTGAATCATTCACAGCCCCAATGTCCTCTAAGGTTAAGTTTTTAGGGCATTCAATCAGTCGATTTTCAACATGTCCATTATTAAGTGCAACGACCAATAATGCTTGAGTTGGTCCAATAGCGCTGATCAACGCTGTCACGACCTTCAAATTTGTATCCTTGGTCATGGTAGCAACTGAAAGCTGTTGTGTAGCTCTGCTCAATACTTTGAGCGTGTCACGAAGCATGTCCTGTAGAACCTCAGATTCATCAATCTCCTTCTTATCAATAAGCTTCTGAGTTTCTTCAATCGCTCTTTCGATAATTAAGTGGTCAACATAAAATCGATAACCAGAGTCACTTGGAATGCGACCAGCAGAAGTATGTGGCTGTTCGAGTAATCCCATGTCAACCATTTCAGCCAGCTCATTTCGAACCGTTGCTGATTTGACTCCAAGATCGTACTTTTGAACTAAGGCATCGCTCGAAATTGGCTCAGCAAATCTCACATACTCAATGACAATCGCTTTGAGCAGAAGCTGTTTCCGAGTATCTAGATTTTCCACGGCCTGAGATTTCCTTAATCTATTCTATTTTCGAAAGTTCAAATTTCTCGTGCAAGGTTCTAACGGTTCGCATTGTGTCTGCTTCGGGAACAAGCACAGAGAGGGAATAGTCAGAGTCAGATGTTTGAAGAACGCTGATTTCAGCTTTCTCCAGTGCCACCATGACATTCAGAAAGACGCCGGGCTGTTGCATATATTCGTGACCAACCAAGCTGACTACAGTGCACCCTTCAGTAAGTTTCGCATGTACCTTTCTAACTTCACCCAGAGATTTGAGCAAATCCACCTGAGTTTCAACTTCCGGTGTCGCAATTCCTAGTTGGAAGACATAGATAACTCTTGAGTCGCCCGACCCAAGCGGCATTACCAGACCATCAAGTACATCTTCAACAATGGGATATTGATCTCGAGGAACGGCAAATCCAATTGATTCTGGACTAACGTTGAGCATAAATAGTTGGACTCCATACCTTGCCAACGTTTGGTAGATGCTTGATTCTAATTCAGTTCGATGCTCTGTATTGCATTCACCCAAATTGAATTGCATGAATACGAGTTTTCCAGTGTGAGTAACACCGGTGACCCGGCGGCCCGGAAATCTTTCTTTGGGCACAATCTCCGTCCCTGGTTCATCGCTAAACGTGTTCTTTACCCAGAGCGGGATTTTCTTTGTCATGGCGATTTCAGCTGCCCGTGGGTGAACAACCTTTGCACCCAAGTGTGCTATTTCAGCCACTTCATCATAGGTAACACTTTTTAGTGTTGGTGCATGTCTTACAGCATCGGGGTCAGCTGTTTTCACACCATCAACATCGGTGTAAATCTCAACAGCCTTGGCGTTGAGTGCTACACCAAGAGCAGAAGCGGTGGTGTCAGAGCCGCCACGACCAAGGGTTGTTAACTCACCACCTGGCAAATTCTTGTCCTCGGTGTAAACACCTTGAAATCCACAGACCACTGGAATCTTCCCTGCGTTAATACTCTGTAGCAGGGCCGTTGGATTGATGCTGACAATCCTCGCGTTTCCAAAAACTCCATCAGTTCTTATGCCAGCTTGACCGCCTCTAAACGCCATAGACGAGTGCCCTAGTGTCTTGAGTGTATGAGCGAAAACAACAGCAGAGAGAATTTCACCACAGGCAATCAGGAGATCGAGTTCTCTTGCGTCTGGCTCAACACTTGGATCGATTTCACGTAAAAGATTGATAAAGGTATCCGTTGCATACGGCATTCCTTTTCTCCCAATCGCACTAACTACAACCACGGGTTGAATGCCTTTTTCTTTCGCAGAAATGACTTTCATGGCCGCTGTCAATCGGGCTTCAGAAGTTGCAACGCTAGTGCCTCCGAATTTCATTACATGAATGCGATTAGACAAGTCCCAACTCCTTTTTGATAATTGATTCAAACTTGGCTGCAAATTCGTTATGACAAATCAAAAGAATTCTGTCGTGCATATCTGCAACGTGGTCGACTGGAATCTTTGCACTAATCACTTTATGCAAAATACTTGCGATAAGTCCCTCTTCGTCCCGCATGTTGACTGCGTGAACTGAAACAATACTTCGATCAGTTGCTAAGTCAAGGATGTAAGATTTGTCTTGTAGAATCTTTTGAATGACATTGGTTTTGTCGGAGGGAATGATGAATGACAATCCTGTTGGTGTTAGTTTCAAAAAGTCGAGACTTATTCCAGCATTGGCAACTTCGGTTAATACTTGGATTCTAGAACTCGCGATAGGTGACTGGAGACCTGTAACGTGGACCTGTGTATATCCAGTTCGAACCTCAATTGCGTTAATGCCTCTTCGTTTTTCAAAATCTGTTTCAGCTATTTGACTGAGATTGAAACCGTTGACAGCGGCGGACAATTCGGAAGGATTAACTCCATTTCCAGGCGAAACATTACCAGCGTTCATTATTTTTTGACCGTACTCGCCCTTGAGTAGAGACGAAGGTTACCTAAAAAATCGGCTTATTTGACCGTGAAAAGGAATCTGGAACGACTAAACCTTTGCTTCAACTCCAAGGATCCATTAGAAATCGATTCGTTCAGCAGCACCCTCCACTTGGTTCGTTGGTCGTTCATTCTCTGAGATCTGTCAATCTCAGAATATTGAATCTTTGATGCCCCGTCGATTCCAGTAACTTGATCGAATAGTGCCTCGTCGATAGTCTTTTGAATGAACTGATTGTTCAAATAAACGTGGCTCACTCCCATCCTTTTCAAAGCAGTTACGAAGTCGGTAGATGTCCGCATATCAGCATAACCAAGTTCTGTTGTATGCCCCGGATTTCCCCAAATGTAAGGCTTGTTCAAATAGTAACCAAACACCTCATCGAATAGAGCAACCTTTTGAATTTCGGAGTCATTGTTCATCTGCGAAGCATTTGAATAAAATGGAACTTTGCCAGGAACAGCGGTGCCTTCTACTTGAAACCCACCTAGAAATTCTTCTTTTGAAAGAGCTCCAATAACAACAGGTAATCGCTCAGCTAACAGCGATGATTTGAATATCCATATTGCGGTGATGCACTGTAGGGCGACACCAGCTAAGACGATGTGCTTTGTCTTGTGACTCGAAATTGAAAAAGCGCCCAAAGCAATCAAAGGAAGAGTTAGTGTCAAGATGTACCGAGACTGCTGTGACAGCATTATCCAAACCAAGAGTTGTGACACCGTCACAAAGCAAACAGAAAGGACAAACTTGTTCTTTTTTGCAATGATTCCCCCCAAAAGCCCACTTGCAATAAGCACGACTCCTAGACTAACAAAATTAAAACCACTGCCAGTTGTAGGTGACGGATTCGTAAATCGACCTGGACTTAAGTTGAGGCCAAGAATAGATTGTCCAAAACTCTGAAGTCCTTTGTAACCAAATGTTTTTTGTTCTTCTGTGTAGATAACTGAGGAAAAAAGATCCCAGTTTTTACCTCCGAAGAGACTGTAGAAGAATGGGTAAACAGGGTTTCCTACAGTAAGAATGTTTTGTACATACCACGGAGCGCAGACGCAACATGCGACTATAAAAGCTATCAAGCCCAACTGCTTTTGGGACTTTGGCAAAAATAATAAGGAAGTAATGGTGGCAATTCCGATTGCTTGTAGACCCGTATATTTAGTGCAGGCCGCCAGCCCGAGAAATAATCCGCTCAGAATAAAAGTATTTCTTTGAATGGAATGGCAACCAAAGCATAACAAAAGGAAGCCTACGCCAGTTAGCAACCCGTTCGCGACGTCAATGTAAGCGGAGCCAGATTCCCACATCACCATGGGAATGGAAACAAAGGTAGCTCCTCCCACCAGCCCAACCAATGAAGGTGAATTCAGTCTAAGTTCTTTTGCAAAATGTGAAGTGATTCCCATAATTGCGAGCAAGCCGAAAAACGTGTATTGCCAAACATAAAACTTGCTGAGTGTTGACGGTCCAAACATTTCACCAAGAATGAACAAACCATCAACACCCGCAGGGAAGTTGCTGTGATGAATGAAACTTATACTTGAAACTTTGTTCTGTTGAATCCACAGTTTTGGAACTGCGAGGTGATAGGCAATTGAGTCCCAGTCCAGCGCGGTGCTCGGTGAAAAGACTCCGACCAATGGCAAAAGCAAGAGTAGAACACAAGCGAAGGACAGGAGTTTTTCAGGACCAGAAAGCTCAAATTTGGAACGGAAACCCCTTTCCCTTGAGCCCTTTTCCCTTAGCAGTTCAGAAAATGCCCATATTGAGTACAGTAGCGCACTAATAACTGAGGCGTTAATTGAGATGAATCCGGCAAAGTAGCAAAGTGATCCTAGAATCGTCAGCGCGCTTAAACCAGAAGCTCCGAATTGAAAAAGTCTATTACCAGTAGGTTCCAAAGTTCGGATAAGTCGCAACATTCCAAACGGGGATAGGAAACCTAATACCGCAAAGAATACTGCGCTCACCATTGACCATAGTATGGACTGAAAAATAGTACAGAGTCTAGAACCGAAACTGAAGTCGAAGTGTAGTCAATTGAAAACTCGTTCCGAAACTGGTCCCATTTGTGTTGAGATCCAATTCATGGCAGAGGCTAAGTCTTAGATACTGA
>JAPLCS010000378.1 GCA_026392145.1 Fimbriimonadales bacterium
ACTCTACGCCATCGCTGATTTTCGATCCTCGGGTTGAGCCGTCTAATACCAGCACCACCTATGCGTTCTGGAAGACTCCGAGTGGGGCGAATCAGCCTGCTAATAGTTCTACAACCTTTAGCCACCGGTTTATGCTGAGCTCCATAAGGAGTGCTGCGGCAGGCGGTCAAGCGGGACGACCCGTGATGTCTACCTTCCGATTTGGAATTCGGCTTGGTCGGGCACTCAAGGTGAACCCAGATGGATCCCTTGGCGAAACCTTGGTTATTTCAGGAAACGTTGGTGCGTACCAGATTGATCCTGTTGCAGGTCGAATCTACTTCACTGCTGATGATGAGGACCGAATTATTCGGCTTGGATTCAACGGGCAGCGAACTCAGAAGATGGTGACTATCATTGGAGAAAGTCCAGAAGACTTTGTTCCCATGGACACCGCGGTTAATGAATCGAACTTCAATCTGTTCCTTGATGTGGCTGGATTCCCGGCGACTCGGCGGGGAATGGTTTGGGGACTATGGTCCAGCACCAGAGATGGTTCACCTAACCTGTTCATGCAGTCGATGGCACGAAAGATCACACCTTTCTTGCCGCCACAGTAAATACTGAAAAAACTTGCCTAGCCCTCTGGAATTCAGAGGGCTTTTTTTTTTTCTATTGTTAAATTAACTGCGTCTTAAAAAATGCAGACGCTCTAGGCGATTTTCGTGTTGACATCTTTACCCAAAGGGTGATAACATGAACCGCCTCTGGCAGGTAACAGCAATCCACTAGGTAACCCATCTATGGCGAAAAAACTCAGTAGTGTTCTCGGAATTGACATCGGGAGTCACAGCATCAAAGTTTGCGAAGTGAAAACTTCGGGTAATCAGGCGACCATTTCGGCCGTTGGAGTCACTCCAACCCCGGAAGGAGCGGTGGATTACAGTGGTATCTACAACAGTGAGGCAGTCGGCCTTGCACTGAAGCAAGTTTTAGCGGAAGCAGGAGCTACCAGCCCATCGGCAGTGGTAACGATTGCAGGTCAGCATTCCGTTCTTGTTTGCGTCCTTAGTGTTCCTAATGAACCTGGTCAGACCAAGGAACAACTTGACCAGCAGATGGATTACGAAATCAATCGAAACATTCCTTTTGCAGAAACCAATATTCAATCTGACTACCAAGTACTTGGGAACCAAGATTTTAACGCTCCTGAAAAGGATGTTGTGATGGCTATGGCGCCTCAGTCTGCAATCGATGCAGTGATTGATTGTGTGAAGAAGGCTGGACGAAAGCCATACGCCATTGATGTAGAACCTTTGGCGCTTGCACGCTCTATGGTCACCAGCTACGGTGAATGGGGCAACGAAGGTGTCTGTATGGTTGACATTGGACACTCAACAACGTCCATCAATATTTATGAAGGTGTGAACCTAGTCCTTCCTCGACCTGTGCCTGGTGGCGGTGAGCTACTTACCCGGGCAATTGCGGATGCACAAGGAATTGGAATGACTGACGCGGAAGACTACAAGCAGTCGCGTTATTCGATTCCAACTGATGCTTCGGCGGTTTCAAATGCTTTTGATCCTTTTGCTGTGGGTGGGATGACTCAGTCTTTTGATGCTGGTTATAACCCTGGCGGCTACCAGGCTTCCGGAATGGGTGAGTTTAATCCTAGCGGAGATGCGACGATGGGGAATATGTCTCCACAGGATGATTTGGCAATCGATCCAATTACAGGTTTGCCGATTGAGTCCGGTGAGGATGCCGCGCCAGCCTACTCAAATGATCCATTCTCGACAGGCGATGCTGGAAGTGGTGACACTACTGATTCAGCGCCTGCAGTTGCGGAAGCGACTGATCCATCGTTCGAGGCGACTCGGGGAATTCTCGAAGATTTAATTGCAGAATTGCGGCGTTCGATTGACTATTACACCGGCAAAGGTGGTAGCGTA
>JAPLCS010000156.1:0-11974 GCA_026392145.1 Fimbriimonadales bacterium
GCTCAAGCAGCTCGGCTGCTAATGGAACTCCATCGGTGGCCATCGCCCTGAGCTGAGTTATCTCGTATCCCGTGTAGTGGACGATCGTGGGCAAGATAAACAAAAGTAAGCGTGGCACTTTCAAGCCACCAACCACTGATAGCTTCCGACCCACCTAAAAACAAACTGGTTCGTAATCAGCCTTGCGTTTCTACGAGCAACCCATGTCAATCTAAATCCCTCATCCTCATCAGCCTAAAACAACAAGCACCACCATATTCCGAGTTGACAAATCAATCTGCCAACGCCCAATACAATGTGCCAGATGACTTATCAACAACCAAACGTCTCCACCCAGCAACTCCATCCATCAAACAGATGCCCATCAAAATCAATTTCCAAGAAAAATTTGAACCTAACATGTCCAAAGTGCCCATCCCCCCAGCGAGGGGCATAATGGGCACCCCCCCTAGCACAACCCACACAGCAAAAACCCAAAAAAGCAAAACCCCAAAAAGCACAAGCAACAAAAAAGCCCCATCCATGGGATGAGGCTTCTTTTGTAAGGTGGTGGATAAGGTTGGGAATACTGAACTTCCCCTTATCGGAGAAGCGACAGCACCGCCTGACCTGCTTGGTTGGCTTGACCCAAGATCGACATTCCTGCTTGTTGCATGACCTGGAACTTGGTGTAGCTGGTCATTTCTTGTGCAACGTCGAGGTCTCGGATGGAGCTTTCAGAGTTCGCAAGGTTCTCTCTCATGCTTGCCAACGATCGGTTATTGGTTTCAATAACGTTTCTTTGGAAGTTACCGATTCGTCCTCGCTGTTGGCTAACTTCGTCAATCGCCTTGTCAAGAACTGCCAACGCGTTGGTAGCACCGCTTGCCGTAGTGATATCGAGGTTGTTAACCGTCAAACCAGTTACCACACCCGAACCAAGTTGACCAGCACTCATGTTTCTGAGCGAGAGGTTAGTCGTGGTGGTAGCTTGGAATCCAATCTGGAACTGCGATTCAGCCGCAATAACTTGTCCAAGAAGCTGGGTGTTAACCGCGTTACCACCCGAGGTGATATTCATCTTGTTGCCATTGCTGTCCATCAAGGTCAATCCATCCATGCCTTGCTGTCCACCAGTGAACAGTACTGACTGACCTGCCACGGTAACCGTAGCGGCAGCGTTCACACCCACTGTAGTAGCAGCGGTGTTAGCCGCGGAAGACAAGGTGCCATTTTGGTCAACAAAGTTAACTGATCGGTTCCCTCCAGTCTGTGTCTGAGTAAAGATGATGTTGTTCGTACCGATAGCGGCAGTAACACCAGTTTGTCCAGAAGCAGCGTTGAACTGAGCCGCAACACTCGCAAGAGTTGCACCAGAAGCGAGCGAGAACGAAACACCGTTGAGCGATACGTTTCCAGCGGTAAGAACACCGGTCGAAAGAGTAGCCGTAGTGGTGTAAAGAGCCGCAGTAGCTGCTGTAGTTTGCTGAACGGTAATCAAACCAGTTTGAGTAACGGTAGTGGTGTTAGCCGTACCACCGAAGCTGAAACCAGAGATCTTAGCTGAGTTCGAAACCTGAGTGGTAACACCAGCCGAACCATCCAGAAGCTTTCGTCCAGAATAAGTGACCGAAGAGGCGATTCGGTTGATAGAACCAATAATCGAAGTAAGCTGATCTTGGTTAGCAGCCAACTGAGTAGCCGTGAGGGTAGCAGAGTTACCAGCCGCAATCGCAAGACCTCGTGCATCAGACAGGAGCTTGTTCATTTCGCCAAGACCGTTTTCTGCAGTCTTTGCATAGTTGTTCGCTTCCTGGTTGTTGCGGATTGCTTGGTCCATGGAGCTGATTTGTGATCGGAAGAGTTCCGAAGAAATCAATCCAGCTGGGTCGTCTGAGGCATCCGCAATGCGGAGACCTTTGCTAAGTCGGTTCATCGACTTACCGATTTCGTAGTTTGTGCTTGATACGCTGTTGTACGCTCGTTGAGCGGAAATGTTATTGTTGATTCGAAATGACATAATGTCCTCCCTGACGTGAGGCCGTTTCTCAGACGCATCCCTACGTCCTTAGCCAAATCGCTGCAATTCTCATTGCAGATCCTTGGAAGCATTCTCGGCGACCTACCGCTCTTGCTCACAAAGACCCTTCCACATAGTAAAACTATCTGATACTAGTAAATGTACGGTGATAAAAAAAACCCGTTACTCTTACTAGCTAGTAAAAATAACGGGCTCCCGTCAAGAAGTTTTTTGTTTTAAGTCCGGCTTGGTGGATAGTCAAGCCGGACTGGTCAGGCTCCTTATCGAAGGAGCGAGAGGACAGCCGAACCTTGTTGGTTCGATTGAGCCAAGATAGACATACCTGCTTGCTGCATGACCTGGAACTTGGTGTAGTTCGTCATTTCTTGTGCAACGTCGAGGTCTCGGATAGAGCTTTCAGAGTTCGCAAGGTTCTCTCTCATGCTCGACAAAGATCGCTGTTGAGTTTCAACCACGTTTCTTTGGAAGTTACCGATTCGGCCTCGCATTTGGCTGACTTCGTCAATCGCCTTGTCAAGAACCGCAAGAGCGTTCTGAGCACCAGTAGAGGTCGTCACATCAAGGTTGTTCACCGTAAGACCAGAAACCACACCGGAACCAAGCTGACCTGCGCTCATGTTTCGAAGCGAAAGGTTAGCAGTGGTAGTTCGCTCAAACCCAATCTGGAACGTGGAGTCAGCAGCGACTACTTGTCCAAGAAGTTGGGTGTTAAGCGCGTTACCACCTGAAGTGATGTTCAACTTGTTTCCGTTGATGTCCTGAAGCGTCAAACCATCTGTCCCTTGCTGACCACCGGTAAAGAGTACCGACTGACCGCCAACTGTGATGGTGGCAGTAGCATCAACTCCAACCGCTCGGGCTTGAGTATTCGCCGCTGTTGACAAAGAGCCGTTCTGGTCAGTGAAGTTCACCGATCGGTTGGTACCCGTTTGTGTCTGAGTAAAGATAAGGTTGTTTGTGCCTACCGCAGCGGTAACCCCAGTTTGTCCCGAAGCCGAGTTAAACTGTGCCGCGACACTAGCAAGCGAAGCACCGGAAGCAAGCGTAAACTGAACTCCGTTCAACGATACGTTTCCTGTAGTGAGAACACCAGTAGAAAGTGTAGCGGTTGAAGTGTAAGTTGCTGCAGTCGCCGCAACCGTCTGGTTGATCGTAATCATCCCAGACTGAGTGATGGTAGTAGTGTTAGCGGTACCGCCAAAGCTGAAACCAGAAACCTTAGATCCGTTCGAAACCTGAGTGGTAACACCAGCCGAACCGTCCAGAAGCTTTCGTCCCGAATAGGTGACCGATCCAGCAATTCGGTTGATCGAACCGACGATGGAGTTGAGCTGGTCTTGGTTAGCTGAAAGCTGAGTAGCCGTCAATGTCGCCGAGTTACCAGATGCAATTGCAAGGCTTCGAGCATCAGACAGAAGCTTGTTCATTTCGCCAAGGCCGTTTTCGGCAGTCTTCGCGTAGTTGAGAGCTTCGTTGTTGTTCCTCATCGCCTGATCCATTGAGCTCAGCTGCGATCGGAAAAGTTCCGACGAAATAAGACCCGCTGGGTCATCCGAAGCGTCCGCAATTCGAAGACCTTTGCTAAGTCGATTCATCGACTTGCCGATCTCGTAGTTAGTTGCCGAAACGCTATTGAACGCTCGTTGCGCTCCAATGTTGTTATTGATTCTAAATGACATATTGTCCTCCGTGATTCCAAGTTGTTTCCAAAAATTACTTCCCGTACTTTTTTAAGAGCTCCGGTCAGAGCCCCTTCTGGAAACATCAGGCTTTGCCCACCGAGTACTTTCCCTGCCCGATATGCCTTTCAAGTCAGCATAAATACCTGCCCAAAACAAAACCGACAATCGTACTAGCTGGTACATTTTCTTGCCGTTAAATTTGCTGTTTTAGGTTCAAATTACACGAATAATTGGATTCAGACGTCATTTTCGCCTGTACAAATAACAGCCCTAAAGTTGCTGGTTTTTTTTGCGGTTCAAACACGCAACCTAGCAACCCTGACAGCTTGACAACTGCCATAAATCCATCCAACAAGGACAGGGCAGCAAAAACCAAGTCGTTGAGCAATCGCTATCGTGTCGCCAAAAAGCTCACGATTTTCTCTGCCACTTGCAGAGGACTCATTCCCGCCGATTCAATAACCTCGGCACCTTCCGCAACCGTCAGCGGACTATCATCTCGGGTGATATCTCGGTGGTCACGCTGAAGAATCTGATCACGAACCGTTAAGAAACTCGTCGCAGCTCCGGAATCGACAAACTCATTCAGTCGCCGCTTCGCTCGCTCCTCCAAGCTCGCCGTCAAATAAACCTTCAACGTGGCATCAGGTGCAACAACCGTAGTCACGTCTCGACCCTCAAGCACCACGCCGCCGTCAGCAACCATCTTCTTTTGCCGATCCACCATCTGCTTCCGAATCGGAGAAAACTGACTCAGAGCACTCGCATACTCTCCGACCTGGGGCGACCGAATATCAGCCGTCACTTCAACCCCATTCAAAAACACCGGCTGAGGATCACCGGTACCAAACTGAATCTCTAACCCCTTCAACAGTTCAGATGCTTCGTCTCCATCATTCACTGTCAAACCAGCCTCAATCGCCTTAAAAGCCAAACAACGGTACATCGCTCCCGTATCCAGATAGCGGATATTCAGCATCTTGGCAAGCAACTTACTGACCGTACTCTTTCCCGCACCGGCTGGACCATCGATTGCAATCACAACATTCTGGCTATTCATAGGTCTTGATTGCTAGTAAACCCCGAGGCGGTTCAACTCTGCCTCAAAATGGGGAAAGCTTGTCAGGATGCTCTTCGCCCCGTGTATTTCAGTCACGCCATCCGCAATCAATCCTGCAATCGCAAACGCCATCGCAATGCGATGATCACCACCTGCATCAAGTGTCGTTGATTGAAGCCGAACCGGTCCCGTAATCGCCATTCCATCTTCAAACGTTTCCACCTCTACGCCCATTCTTCTTAGAACCGTGGCAACCGTCTCTATTCGATCACTTTCCTTAACCCGCAACTCCTTAGCGTTCCGTATCAAGCTCGTACCTTCACACTGTGTCGCCAAAACCGCCAACACCGGAATTTCATCAATCAGCCTCGGCACCAAATCACCATGAATAGTAAAGGGTTTCAAAGTTGCCGCCGTCGACACAAATACATCCGCGACCGGTTCGCCTAATGCTTCTCGCAAGTTGTTGACCTCAAACGGAACCCCCGCTTGTTCAAACACATCCAGCAACCCCGTCCTCGATGGATTAACGCTCAAATCCTTCACCAACAGTTCACTACAGCTCAACATCGCAACCGCAACCATAAAGAAGGCAGCACTACTGATATCGCCTGGAACATCAAAGTGGAACCCATCCACCGTTTGTCCGCCCTTCACACTCACCGACAGCCCCTCCAGTTGCAGTTGCACTCCAGTAGCACCCAACATTCGCTCGGTATGATCACGACTCAAAGCAGGCTCCTCAACCGTGGTAACCCCATCAGCCCTCAACCCCGCCAGTAGCAAACAACTCTTAACTTGAGCACTCGCCACCGGACTAACATAGTGAATTCCGCGTAGACTCCCGCCACGAATCGTGATCGGAGCCATCGGCCGCTTAGAGAGACTCGCATCGCCAGTCATCGTAACCTTTAACGGCCGGGAAGCAATAAGACCAGCCATCAAACGCATCGTCGTCCCACTGTTACCGCAATCAATCGATGCAGTGGGTTGAACCCACTCCTTTGCAGGAATCAAGCGATACGCTCCATCCTGCATCCTTTCATGCCTTAATCCCAAATGGATAAGCGCATAAAGTGTGGACAAACAATCTTCACCCTCAAGTGGATTGATCACCACGCTCGGACTCCGAGCAATCGACCCAAACATAAACGCCCGATGAGTGAGCGATTTGTCGCTGGGCGGTCGCATTTCTCCCTGAATCGCCGCAATCGGAGTAATGGTCATCGTTGATTTGCTCATAAACCCTTGCTCGTTCTACCCGTTCTCTTTTTTTGAGTTTGTCGACTGGACCGTTCATCTTTACCAACCGCTAATGATTGCATTGCGGACTTTCGACCTGGTTCCTTCAATTTGGCAACGTCCACCAAGAACTGACGAATCGCTTCTTGATTTCCATTCTCCAGATGATCCTTGAGTTCCAGCAGCCGCTGAGCAAAGTCACCCACGATTGCACTCAACTCTTCGTGATTGGCAGTCAAGATTTGAGACCATAGTTGCGGGTCCACCCCAGCCACTCGAGTCAAGTCACTCCACGACCCCGCTCCAACATTAGGGTACTGATGTCCAGACTCAAATAACAATCCTGCAAGCAAATGCGGCAAGTGACTCTTAAAACCAACTGCTCGATCGTGTTCAGCAGAATCAATCAGCAGAATCAATTAGCACCACACTCGCCTCAAGTTTGCCGACTAAATCCGATACCCGTTGTAAAGCAACGGGGTTCGTTAAGCGTGTCGGGCACAGAATCCACTTTGCACCCCGAAACATCCATGAAGACGCAAACTCAGGACCACCTTTTTCGTGCCCCGCCATGGGGTGACCTGGAACAAAAAAAGGTTTATCGAGTGACCACTTGGCAATCTGTGACTTAACCGAACTACAGTCCGTAATCACAGTCTCCTCCTGACGATGTCTAACAATCCCCTCCGAAACTAGAATTACATCCGCTGGAGGAACACAAACAAACACCACATCAGCCCCGGCACACTAAATCGTTTTTTCGCCACTTGCAAGTTGTGATCAGAGATATCCCATCCAACTACTTCAAGGTCAGACATAGACGAGCCAAGGGACTTTAACCCCATGCCTATTGATCCGCCGATCAGCCCTGTTCCAACTATTCCAACCTTCAATTTGAATCTCAGAGGTTACATGACAAACGGAGCAGATTGTTGAAGTTGCATCTTTCTGCACGTCGATTGCGTAACAGATTTCAGACGATGAATAACAACGGCATAACCATCTGGAAAATTGTAGGGATTCTCATTGCCCTCTACCTGGGATATCATGCAGTCGTTTGGGCAACTGCTCTGATTCTCAAGATAGCGATTCCAATTCTGTTAGTTGGCGGAATTGTTTACTTGGTATATCGAACCAGCGGAGGCAGAGCCTTAACTGGTTCCGATCGGCGACGCCTTCCTTAAAAAGCACAAGAGTCAAAGAAGATAGAGAACAAAAAAGCCACGCTGTTCACACGTGGCTTATTAGTAATAATTGTCGGCGGTGCTAAACGAGCCCTACCAACCGCGCTTTGCCAACTGCTCGGCATCTGGGAGGCTATCGCAATTGATACCTACCATGGGCTCTCCGAGGTTCCTGCTAATTTCTGCCAGTTTCTTGGCATCCTTATAAAACAGTACCGATTCCACAATAGCTTTAGCCCGCTTGCCTGGGTTACCACTCTTAAAGATTCCCGACCCGACAAACACCGTTTCTGCCCCAAGTTTCATCATCAACGCTGCATCCGCTGGCGTGGCAATTCCACCCGCAGAAAAGTTGGGGACGGGCAGTTTGCCCAACGCCTTCACTTCTCGTATCAATTCAAGCGGGGCTTGATGCTCTTTTGCCAATACATACAATTCGTCTTCTCTCGCGTGCTGTACCACCCGAATCTCGCTCATGATGGTTCTCATATGCCGCACCGCTTCAACGACGTCACCCGTACCAGCTTCGCCCTTGGTGCGTATCATGGCCGCCCCTTCTGCACAACGTCGCAATGCTTCTCCTAGATTCCGTGCACCGCACACAAACGGAACTGTGAACGCGTGCTTATCGATGTGATTAGCATGATCAGCGGGAGTGAGAACTTCGCTTTCGTCGATAAAATCAACTTCAAGCGCTTCAAGAATTTCGGCTTCAACAAAATGGCCAATGCGAGCCTTTGCCATCACAGGAATCGAAACGGCTTCTTGAATTCCAATGATGAGTTCGGGGTCACTCATCCGAGCAACTCCTCCATCACGTCGAATATCAGCCGGAACTCGTTCCAATGCCATGACCGCTACGGCACCAGCGTCCTCGGCAATTCTGGCTTGTTCGGCATTAACTACGTCCATAATGACGCCACCCTTCAACATCTCTGCCAGACCGACCTTTTCTCTCCACGTCTTTGAGCTCATGCTCTCTAGGATACCAGTTGAACCTAAACCAAGGCGGAACCTTACCGATGAACCGTCGCATGATTGTAGACTATTAGGTAGATTCCGAACTCTTCCCACCATGGCAAAATTCTCAAACGAGCAGACCCTACGATTCGATCGTGAATCCATGGAACAAGCCACTCATTCTGCCATTGCCTCCTACCACGCTTCGAAGTACCCAACCGGAGTCACCGTAGTCGATGGAACAGCCGGATTAGGTGGTGATGCAATGGCACTGGTACAGCGTGGCCCAGTCATCGCAATTGAGAACGACCCCTCGCGAATTGAATTTGCCAAACATAATCTTTCTCCCCGGGGAGTCGAAGTTCTACAAGTTGATGTGGCGGAGTACCTTGCAAACCATCAACCAGACTATGTGTGGCTTGACCCTGCCAGACGTACACCAACTGGCAAACGCATCACCAAACTTGCCGACTACCTTCCGAGCCCACTAACGCTGTGGAAGTACCTTGAATCGTGCACCTTAGCAGGTATTAAGTGCTCTCCCATGACCTCCGACGACGAACTCCTGATAGTCGGCGAACGTCTTGAATTCGTTTCATTTGAACGAGAGTGCCGAGAGGCAGTGGTTTGGCATAGTTCCAACCCTTCAACCGTTGAACCTGGCACATTTGCCGTCATGCTCAAAGAAGGGTTAGAACCCCTCATACTCGAACAAGAAGAAACAGAAGGGTACTCACCCATGCCTGGCAAGTACCTTTACGACTGCGACCCAGCTGCCATTAGAGCTCATGCGCTAGGCTCATTCGGACTTGATGCGCTCGGGGACTCACCTGGATACCTCACAGGTGACGAAGTCATTGACTCACCATGGCTCCGAAGGTACGATGTCCTGTATGCGGGCCCTGGCGATATCAAGAAGACAAAAGTCTTTTTACGCCAACATGGACTGAGAGTGTTTGAGGTGAAACAACGTGGCGCAGGCGTTGATCCCCAACTCCTCCTCCGCGCCCTCAAAACCGAAGGCACCCCCTGCTCCCTAGTGGCATGGAAGGTAGGCAAAAGCGTACGGTATGCACTAGCTAGCCTGATTGATGGCTAGTGCTTGCTTGCTTCTTCTGCTATCAACCGCAGTGGGAATAAGTAACCATGCGAGAAAAATCGCATAAGTGTAAGTATCCGTAAATGTGCCCGAGCCAAGAGAGAACAGAATAATGATTAGCATCCCAATATTTGAAACCTTCACGTCTTCGAATCTACTCTTAAAAGTTTGGATAATTATTCGGTAAAAAAGAACAAGCAAGGTTAATAATCCAAAAATTCCGTACTCAACAAGTATTTGGAAAAACGAATTGTGCACACTATTTAGATCAGAAGAATAGCGCTGAGGAAGCCAACTACTTGATGTGACGCCTTGTCCAAATATCTGGTAAAAGAGGTCGGCATTTTCAAATGATTTGATGCATAGAGCCCATAGCGGAGCCCGATCATTAAGGTTCTTGACATCAGCATCGCCAAAACGATCAAAAATCATATTCGTCCCGGGCAATAAAGAAAGCATAAAAACAGCTAATCCAATAAATAGAGCACCCACTACCATTTTCTTGAAATCCACCTTAAAGTAGGCAACAAGAGTAAAAACAGACGCCAAAATCACAGCAACAAAGATTGATCTTGAGGCCAGTAGCAGCAGTGCGTACATACAGAGAATGCTAGACACCAAAATACACAACTTAAATATGACAGGCAACTTTAATTCTTTAGTAAGCAAGAACCAGTAACCGGCAATGACTCCACCTGCGATTATTGCGCTTTGATGGTTTTCGTTGGTATCAATAGTCCCAAAAGAGCCAGCCCTGCTCGAAAAACCAATAGAAAATCCAATAGTTATTGCAACTACAGACAAAACAATACTTGTGACCCACATGCTTAGTGCTAACCATTTCCTATCTCCAGGTCCAGAGATCTGCATACAGACTAAAATAGGTAATGCTAATGAAATCATGCGAACTTTTAAAAAATCAGCCCCAAATACATCGCTCCATAACAAGCTTATACAAGCTTGCACAAATAGCATGATGACTGGAGCAAGCGTACTCCAAGGTATAGATTCTCTCTCCGCAATAATCCGATAAGCCGAATTAAAGAGGAACAATGCATAAAAGGGAATCAAAACTCCTGCTGCCGAGCCTACAATGGTCGAAAAGATACTGTAAAAGCAATGAAATATCACCGCTAATAAAATCGGTAGTTTGAGAACTAGTCTCATGCCGATTACAGCAGCAATCGCTATCCCAATCAGCTGAACATAGCTATCACTTTTCAGAAGAATAGAAAATAGTGCAATAACAACAATGAGTAAAAATGGAAGCCAGTTACCCCGGATTTCATGGATACCTTTTTTCACTCCATGACCACTAATATCCATTCCAGACAGTTCCTACTTTAACTTTTTCTTAAAAGGGTTAAATCTCGCCATTAATACAAAATATAAACTGGTAATAATGACACCCAATGCTGCAAATGTCGCAGGTGTTCTGAGCATTCTTTTATTCACAGGCTCATCTTCAACAAACGGCTTGTCTAGTACAGTAAAACCTATCCTTTCAACATCTGTTGCCGCCTCTGCTTCAAAAATAGGCATCATGCCGACTAAAATCGATCGCTGTGCCTCCAACTCGCTTAGTTTCGGGTCAATTTCCGAGTTGACAGATTTTAGATAAGCCTTGGTTTCATTCGCAAGCTGATTCTGTGTAACTTCAATTTGCTTTCTTAAAGCAACTACTGATGGTGCTTGCGGTCCCTTAGAGATCTCCTCTATTCGGAGCGAGTATTGCAATTCAACTAGTCGATCTCTCCACTTGTTCGCCGGACTGAAAGAAGGTATTTCAGCAGCTTGTGGCGAAGACACTTCAGCCACCTTTGCTTTGTAATCTGCAATCTGCCTTTCAACCCTTGTGAGCTCTTGTCGCTTCGTTCGGAGTATGTCTTGAAATTGTGCCACCGACCTAAGGTCATTCGGATCAACATAAACTTTCGAATTCTTTTGAGCCTCAACGTACTGAGCTTCAAGCTTTAACAGCGCATCAGTCTTTTCTGCAACGGTCGATTTGAGAGTAGTCGCTTGGCGACTAGCAAATGACACCGTAGAAGTGTTGTTAAGCTCCTGAGTAGCCGTTAGAACAGTTGAAAGAGCCTTCACTGCCAATTTTGGGTCAGTGTGGGTGAATTCCAGCTCAATACGGTTACCTTTAGGGAAAATAGCAACTTTTAACCTTTGCTCAGCGACCTTTTTGCTCACCTTGACTGAAGAAGCAACCTTGTTTCTCACGTATTGACTGGTGATGGCACCGTTGAGGATGTCTACCTGAGAGGGCCCCATAAGCATCCCAGGGATTACCGTAGGATCTGCTTTTTTTGGCAAGGGAATCAAAATTGAACACTTTGCATTCCAGACTGGCGCTGAAATCAGCGTATAAACTGCACCCAAACCTGCAGCCAACACTCCAGCTGCTGCAATGATTCTCCATCGGGGCAGCAAAATTTCTAAGAGTTCAGATGCTGATCCCGAGAATGAATCCAACTTCTTTATTTCCTGGACATTAGTTTCGTCTGTCACGCCTGAACCTTCTACCTGACCATGTTACCTGAACACCTTGAAATTGAACTTAAACTCTCAGAAAATCCTCAGGCAATGATCATTTAGCCTCTTCTACTTCAATAACACTATTCGCAAAAACCTGACGATGAACTCCCCAAAACTCTCGAGATTGAGCCACCAACTCATATTCAGCCAGTATTTTGTTCCTTGCAACTTTTCCGCGGCTTG
>JAPLCS010000156.1:12017-12807 GCA_026392145.1 Fimbriimonadales bacterium
AAGTTCCCCCGTTGGCAGCCCCATAACTTCTTTCATTCGCTCAGCTAAAGCTGCAGCATCCCCAGGAGGAACAAGCCAACCAGAATTATCAATGATTTCTCCCACATTTGAAATATTAGTTGAAATAACTGGCACCTCACATGCCATTGCTTCAAGAACTACATTAGGAGTCCCCTCGTGATCAGAACAGAGCACCAAACAGTCAATCGAATGCATGAATCCAGGTACATCCTTCACCAATCCTCTCATGTTCACCACCTTCTGCAAAAAAGGATCGCTTTGAATGCGCTCTGTCACCTCTTGAAGTAAAGGCCCGTCACCACCAATGTTGACGCAAAACTGAGTATTAACTTCCTGCATTGCTTCGATGGCGTTAAGAAGCAAATCTAGCCTTTTTTCTGCCCGAAATTTTCCTAAAAAACCAAACACGAAGGGCCTGGAACCACTCAATTCATCAATTCTCGAAGTATTTTTATTACTCTGAAACTTTGCACAATCGACCCCATTCAAAATAACCCGCACATGGAGTGGAGAGAATCGGGTAGAAAGAATTCTTTCCTTGATTGAGAAGCTATTAGCCAAAACCAATTTAGCTCTGGGAAGGATTAGTTCCTGCAAAAACTTATTCGCTCGAGACATAAAAGGATTAAGCGCCCTACTGGAATGAATCCACTTTTTCCCTAACAATATGGCAACAAGTCCACCGTAGGCTCCAGCCGAACCGTCCATAAACGTGTGAACGATGTCAGCACGGGAATCCCTCACTGCCGCAATTAACCGAAAAAACCTC
>JAPLCS010000156.1:12830-13299 GCA_026392145.1 Fimbriimonadales bacterium
CCAGAACTTGAATTTGCAAGAGTAGCATCTGGGAACAGTTCCTGAAACCTTAACCATTCAACTGCAGAAAAGGCTGGTGACATCACTACAACCGTTAAAGAAATCTCATGAGGACAATCAGAACAGTACTTGTGTAGCTGAAGTTCCGCCCCACCAAGACCGGGAGCACCAAGCACAAAGGTAACTCTGAAAGAAGAATTCATGTTAAATGTCTCCAGAATGCATTTCGGTCATCAGTCAAAAAAAACATCGCTTTGAAGAGTAGCACCTGAAGGTGACTCATCGAAAACGGGACCAGAGTGATCGCGAATGTACCACACGAAGAATAAACCCAGGATCATTCCTAACAAATTGCTAACTGCAATACTGAAAGGCACAGAATATTCCCCCCACACATTGAATTCAATGATCAATAATTTAGTTACCAACTGGCAACCAGACATAAAAATAAAAAAAAAAAAAAAATCTT
>JAPLCS010000156.1:13310-14214 GCA_026392145.1 Fimbriimonadales bacterium
CATAAAGCAATGCAACCAAACTATGTGATGAAAAGCTCAATGCAAGCGCGAGAAAGAGACCGACCACAAATGCCTCCACAAAGAATCGAACTTCACTCTTGTGAACCTTTTGTGCAGATCTTGAATTAAAAAGTCTTCCGAAGAAGTTGTTGACGACTCCCTCTGAAACACTTGAAATAGTCTGTGGTATCCGCATTCCATACGTCAGAGCAGAAGTCATACCGTTGGCAAGTTTGGAAAAAGCGATTTGCTCAACAAATTGCATTAACTGATGTAGGCAAGTAGCAATTGTCATTTGAGCGGAATGTCGTTTGCTTGAAATTTTCACACCAAATACTCGGCATGGTTTCAGGTTCCCTGTCAAGGAAAGATGGGCAAAAGCCATCAAGAGCACGATCAGCATAGAAATTAGATTCAGAACCGCTAGACTAATGGCCATATTTTGCTTGAGAATCATCTGCACTAAAAAAGATATCAATGTCGGTATAGAAATTAAAACTACACCAAAAAAAGTTTTATTTGCTGCAATAAAATCGCTGCAATACTGCTGTAAATGAACGTTCGTGACGTTGCACGAAAAGCCAACTCTCCAAATTGTGATCTCGATTCACCTTCAAATGAACGCACAAGGATTGGAACCATGGTAGTAATCAAGCTCGCACTCAATACATTGAGTAAATTATTGGGAAATGATAATCCCAATAAATAAACATCGAGCTGAACACCGAAATTCACCGTTTGGACCAGATACCAGTCTCTGGCAAATCCCAAAACTTTGCACGCTATAGTCCAAAAAATAATAATTGTAAGCGTAGTTCTTTGATTACTAATGGTTAACAAACCTCAGAAGAATTCAAGTTTGAGCCTCTGAAGCGAAATGCTCTTCTAATGGATCTGATCAAGA
>JAPLCS010000287.1:0-5454 GCA_026392145.1 Fimbriimonadales bacterium
GGCTGCACAGGGGTAGTGTGGGGCACTTTGAACCTACCGGAAAATTGCTGGTTTGATGTGACGGATAACCTGTGGAAAACGATGCATAAAAAATGTGCGTAATCATCTACAAAAAAAGTGCCTCATGTCTACCGATTGTGGTGCAATAATTGTAGGGCTACAAGATGTTGTGTCTTGTGGTCTGAAATTCTATGAAATGTCCCTATTGTGGAAATGACGATCTGAAGGTGCTTGACTCGCGCCCAGGGTCGGATGGTGAGTCCATTCGGCGCCGGCGTGAGTGTGGCATTTGCTCCAGACGTATGACCACTTGGGAGCGATTTGAACGTGCCCGTTTGTTTGTGATTAAGCGTGACGGTTCTCGATGCGATTTTAATCGGGAGAAGGTGTTCGATTCGATGCGACTGGCTTGTCGGAAACGACCAGTGAGTGTTGAGGCGATTCGTGATGCGGCAGTGAGGATCGAAGAGGAACTCTATAAAAACTTTGAAGACGAAGTGAGTTCCAAGCAGGTTGGGGAGTGCGTTATGCGTGAGCTCTCCACCATTGACACGGTGGCGTATGTCCGTTTCGCTTCGGTGTATCAAGAATTTGAAACGGTCACGGATTTCGCTGAGATGGTGGAACGGGTGCAGACGGAAGAAGCACTCGCCCCTTTTCGGCATCTACAAACTGAACTTATTTCAACCGCTCAGGATGACAAATGAAAATTAATCGCTATTTTACGAAAGCTGGAAAGAATCCTTACGATGGGATTGTATTTGAACCCAGAAAGTCTGAGATTCGCAATCCAGATGGTTCCACCGTGTTCTTGATGGAGAACGTTATGGTTCCATCGCATTGGAGCCAGGTGGCTACCGATATTCTCGCCCAGAAGTATTTCCGCAAGGCGGGGATTACTCCTGGTTCGGTGAATGGCGTTGAATACAGTCCTGACAACGCTCAGTTCATTACACCAAGTGAGGAGCGAGAGAGTGATTCTCGGCAGGTTTTCCACCGATTGGCAGGCTGCTGGAGATCATGGGGCGAGAGCAACGGATATTTTGATACGACCGAGGATGCCCAGGCTTTTTACGATGAATTGGTGCATATGCTTGCCAAGCAGGTTTCGGCACCTAATTCGCCGCAGTGGTTTAACACTGGGATGCACTTTGCTTATGGGATCACTGGTTCGGCTCAGGGGCACTATTACTTTGATCCTAAGACCCAGAAGCTTGAGAAGTCGAGTAACGCTTATGAGCGGCCACAGCCACATGCTTGCTTTATTTTGAGTGTGAAGGATGACTTGGTTAATGAGGGTGGAATCATGGACCTCTGGACCCGAGAGGCACGAATCTTTAAGTATGGCTCTGGGGTTGGAACCAATTTTAGTAAGGTTCGGGCGGAAGCTGAGAAGTTGAGCGGCGGCGGTAAGAGCAGCGGCTTGATGAGCTTCTTGCGAGTTGGTGACCGATCGGCGGGTGCGATCAAGTCGGGTGGAACCACTCGACGTGCCGCGAAGATGGTTTGCTTGGACATTGATCATCCAGATGTTGAAGAGTTTATTCACTGGAAGGTGAAAGAGGAGCAGAAGGTTGCCTCGTTGGTCACTGGTTCCAAGTTGAATGAGCGACATATCAATGCGGTTATTCGGGCTTGCTATGTTGACGGCAAGGTTCATGCGAACCCTCGAACCAATAAGGCTCTTTGGACTGCGGTTGCTGAGGCGAAGTTGGCGGAGATTCCTACCAATTACATTCAGCGAGCGATTCAGCTGGCTGAGAATGGATTCACCTCGGTTGAGTTCCCAACCTTTGATACTGGTTATGAGTCTGAGGCATACATTACGGTTTCGGGTCAGAACAGCAACAACTCGGTTCGGGTGACCAATGAGTTCTTTGATGCGGTCGAGAATGATCGAGATTGGAATTTGGTGGCGAGAACCAACGGCAAGACGATGAGGACCGTTCGAGCTAAGGAGCTTTGGGCTGATATTTGCGAGGCGGCTTGGAACTGTGCGGACCCTGGTTTGCAGTACGACACCACGATTAACGAGTGGCACACCTGTCCGGCTCATGGTCGAATCAATGCTTCGAACCCTTGTTCGGAATACATGTTCTTGGATGACACCGCCTGTAACCTCGCTTCGATTAACTTGGCGACTTTGTACGATCAAAAAGACGGAGTGTTTGATGTTGAAGGGTACAAGCACGCGATTCGGTTGTGGACGGTTGTTCTCGAAATTTCGGTCTTGATGGCTCAGTTCCCGTCGAAAGAAGTGGCTCAGTTGAGTTATGACTTCCGAACGCTTGGTCTCGGTTACGCTAATCTGGGTGCTTTGCTGATGCAGATGGGCATTCCTTATGACAGCGACCTGGGCTTTGCGATTGCTGGTGCTTTGACCGCTGTTTTGGGTGGTGAGAGCTACGCTACCAGTGCGGAAATGGCTAAGGAACTGGGAGCTTTTGCTAGCTACGAGCCGAACAAGGACAACATGCTCCGAGTGATTAGGAATCACCGACGGGCTGCTTATCATGCCGATGCTCAGGAGTACGAGGGGCTGTCTATTCTTCCGGTTGGGATTAATCAAACCATTTGTATTCCAGCACTCTTGAAGGCGGCGCAAGATTCATGGGATCGGGCGTTGACGATTGGTGAAAAGCATGGCTTCCGAAACGCTCAGGTCACGGTTCTCGCTCCAACGGGAACGATTGGCTTGATTATGGATTGCGACACGACTGGTGTTGAGCCTGATTTTGCGTTGGTTAAGTTCAAGAAGCTTTCTGGCGGTGGTTACTTCAAGATTATCAACCAGTCGATTCCGCCGGCACTTAAGAAGCTTGGATACACGGAAAACCAGATTGAAGATGTGATTGGATACGCCTTGGGCTACAAGACCCTGAAGGGTGCTCCGCATATCAATCATGAAACTTTGAAGGCGAAGGGATTCACTGATGAGAAGCTGGCGGCTGTGGAAGCGAGTTTGGAATCGGCGTTTGAACTTCAGTTCGTGTTTAATAAGTATACGCTTGGTGAAGATTTCTGTACCAAGGTACTGGGCTTTAGTGAGGACCAAATTAACGACTGGAGTTTTAATATGCTGGTCGAACTTGGATTTGCTAAGGATCAGATTGAGGCGGCTAACGAGTATGTATGTGGTTCCATGACGGTTGAGGGTGCGCCTCACCTGAAGGATGAGCATTTACCGGTGTTTGACTGCGCGAACCGATGCGGTCGTAAGGGTGTTCGCTTCATTAGTGCGGCGGGGCATATTCGAATGATGGCAGCGGCTCAACCGTTCTTGAGCGGTGTCTAAGTTGAGCCAGCCTTTGAACTCTTCCACGAGCGATTCGGCGGCTGCGATTTTGGAAGCCACTTTGGACGTTGCTACGCCGGAAGGATATGAGTCTCAGCCATCTCTCTCGATGGATGATCTTGCTCCAGTTGGTTTGAGCCAGCATGAGCAGATTGAGAAGATTGCGACGAAGTTGGTCTACCGCTACATCAGTAAGCGGCGGTTGATGCCTGCGAGACGCCGAGGCTATACGCAAAAGGCGAGAATTGGTGGACACAAGGTGTATGTCCGAACGGGCGAGTTTGAGGACGGAACTTTGGGTGAAATCTTTATTGATATGCACCGAGAGGGGGCAGCATTCCGCTCGTTGATGAACTGCTTTGCGATTGCGGTTTCTTTGGGACTTCAATACGGAGTGCCTTTGGAAGAGTTCACCGAAGCGTTCGTGTTCACTCGATTTGAGCCTAATGGTTCTGTCTCCGGACACGACAACATCAAGATGGCCACTTCGGTGATTGACTATATCTTCCGAGAGCTTTCGATGAGCTACCTTGGTCGAACTGACCTTGTTCAGGTCAAGCCTGAGGACTTGAGAACGGACACGGTTGGCAAGCCTGGTGACTATCCTGACTTTGATGAGGAGGAGGATCAGGGCGAATTGACTGCGAACGCGCCGGGATTTGCTCGAGAACAACATAACTCGGTTGGTTACTTGGCTGGCTCGGGTCAGGATCCGCTTCCTTTTGATGGTGGCAAGGCGCTCGGTTCGCCTACGGATGTGCTGATTCGAGATCAGGCAACGATGGCACCTCATTATGAGGATCGAATCGTGAAGGGTCATGGTCAGAACGGTCTAGCGCTGGTCGAAGTGACGACGGCTAAGGCTACTGGTGAACTGACGGCTAAGATTCGAGAGGCACGATTGAAGGGTTACGAGGGTGATCCTTGTGGCAACTGCGGCGCGTTCACTTTGGTGCGCAACGGCGTTTGCTTGAAGTGTAACTCGTGTGGCGAAACGAGCGGCTGTAGTTGATGGTTGCTTGACAGGTGCCCTCTCTTCGGATTTACTTGAGTCTGGAGAGGGGGCTTTTTTTGTGTATGGTTTGCTTTAATGAGATCAATCTATCTTTTTTAGCTTGATAGGTCCGTATTCGTAAGTAGGCTCTGATACCAGCGAACCAAAACTTTTTGAAAAGATTATTTTCTTTCCAAACATACTTGTTAGTTCTACTTTTCCATCTTTAATTTTATATCGGAAGTCAGGAAGTGCATACCCATTTGAGAGGAATTTGATTTCCCACTTTGCAACGGGTCTAATCACTGACGTGTGGTCTTTCATTTCTCCTCGCCAAGTACCGATAAGCTCAGACTCGTCTTTGATTTCAAAGGATTGTGTAAGTAACTGAATACCAAGAGGTGAAAGGAATGTGAGGCCATATAGACCCCAGAATGTGCTGAGTAATGTTTTTTGTTGTGAATTCATTGTATATCCATGGAGGTAGATTGAAACCAAATTAGTGAGCCTTAATTAGTACGCCTACACCGATAAATGCAGCGATTAAGAGAATAATAAGAAATACGTACCACATTCCAGTTAAAACATTAGCTAGTCCGATAAATTTATAATCTGGCCCAGGAAAAAATGCCCATTTGAAGCAAAAATAGGTGATTATTGAGACACCAGGCACGACGAGGCAAATAACACAAGCCCATCCTGCAATTCCGCACCAAATTAACTTTCCTTTTGATGGTTTGTTCCTTTCGTCACGATAGTGTTTTGATCCTGCGAGAGTATATCCAGCTGCAGTCATAGTAAGTTCAGCTGCAGATGCAACTGCAACTATTGCTATCATAGATAATCCAACGAGTAGGGATTCTAAGGTCAACTGTGAGGATTCTTCGGCTCTGTCATACGCCTCTTGAGAAAAATTAGACCACTCATCTGTACTGCTGGATGTGTTAGAATGCGATGTTGTTTTAGAGTGATAATATTCAGTTCGAATTCTGTCGTATTGTTCACGCTTCTTGGAGTTCAGTAAGGTATCTCTGGCAACCGTAATTGTTCGTGTCATTTCATTAGCATTGGGTGCCTTACATACATCGGGATGCCAAGTTTTATACATTTCATAAATTCGAGATTTAATGACTTGTTGTGTAGACTCGGGGCTAAGTGAAAGGAA
>JAPLCS010000287.1:5475-7650 GCA_026392145.1 Fimbriimonadales bacterium
GTTTTCCGCTTGCCAAGTTTGTAGGGTTTCGTTTGAGTAGCCCTTGTCAATTTCGATAATCATTACTTGGTTATCGTGGAGTGAAAAGTACATTCGCCATGCTCCACAAGCAATTCGAAAATGATTGTCGGCAATTTTGAGGATTCTTCTTGTGCGGTGGGGATGGGGATCGTGGGACAGGAGATGAAATGCCCGTTCGGTGAAGTCAATGGAAAAGTTTTCTTGGAGCCATTGGATCTCGCGGGATGCCTGGGGAGAGATGGTGATGGTGTATTGAGCGGGCTGGGATGCTGCGGCTTCGACTTCTTCCAGCCATCCGAGACTGCTTTCAGGGTATGCGTCGACGGTGCGGAGGTATGGCTTGATGTCCAGTATTGGGGTTCCATCGATGAGGTCGAGGGGGCCAACTTCTAGGAATCGTCCTTGAACGGCAAATAGTTGCACTGAGGTGAGTCCGATGCTATTTGGGCGGTGGGGGGATCGGGTAGCAAACACGCCACGTCGGTTGGCGGGACCTCGTGGTGGGAGGACTCTTGGGCGCCATGTAGAGTTTTTGTGGAACCATGAGACCAGCCAGATGCGGTCGAACCCTTCGAGGTCGCTGAGGGCTAGTTCGAGTCTGGAGTCTTGATTGAGCTCGATGAGATTCCGCTGTCCGGATTCGTAGTCAGGTTGATTGGGTGCGTAGAATTTGACGGAACTACCTGACCGTACGAACCCAATGGGGGAGATGTTCCAGCTATTGGGTTCGGCTTGATTCGGCATCTTGATCGGCCACTTTCGTTGGGATGTTGGGGGGCTGGCTTACTTTCTCGTGCCCGGTTTAACGGCGGGGATTGCGGCGAGCCAGTCGGGGATTTCTTCTTCGGCGTAGCTGGTGGCTGAAACGGTGTAGGAGCTGAACAGTGGATTGAGATCCAAGGCGGCAGAGGCGCGGTTGATGAGCACGGCGTATGCTGCTGGTGTTCCTCCTGCTTCTGCTATGGCGTCTCGGGTTTCGATGAGACTTTTGCCGGTGGTGAGGACATCATCGACAATGAGGACTTTGGCACCTTGGGGGATAGTTTTGCCGCGCCGGAGGGTTTTCTTTCCGTCTTCGGTTTCTACATAGATGGCGGGTTTGCCGAGCAGTCGTCCGACTTCGAAGGCGATGATGATGCCTCCGGTTGTTGGACCTGCGACGAAGTCGATTTCTTCGTTTTGGTAATGATTGGCAATTTGTTCGCAGAGGGTTGATAGGACATCGGGTCTTTCTAATACTCTGAATTTTTCAAAGTAGACGTCACTGTGGCGACCACTGGTAAGGATGAAGTGACCGCGAAGGATGGCACCTGATTGTTCTAGGAGTGCGCCTAAATCGACTTCTGTCATACAGGAGTAGTTTATCGGGAATTGAGGGGTGAAAACCTCAATTCCCGATGGGGGACTCAATTTAACTCTTGTACTGGTTTGAATTTTGATCGGAAGTGCCGCATGACGGGGGCTTCGAATGTGAATTCATAGCCGCTGACGCCTTGTGGGTTGTTATAGAGTTCGATGAGGGATTCGACCACGTATCCGGCGTGGGCTTCGGTGTAGACGCGACGTGGCATCGCGAACCGCACCAAGTCTAGAGCGGGGAATACGTTGTTACCGTTTTCGTCTCTCGTGCCGAAGCAGACATTTCCAAGTTCTACGGCTCGTATGCCGGCTCGGATATAGAGTTCATTGACCATGGCAACCCCAGGGAATTGGTGAGCGGGAATGTTAGGGAAGAATCTTCCGCCTTCCATGTAGACTCCGTGTCCGCCGGACGGTCGAAGGACTGGAAGTCCGGCTTGTACCAGGCGTTCGACCATCCATTCGATGGTTCGAAGTCGATAGGTTAGGTATGACTCGTCAAGAATTTCTCGAAGTCCTTGGGCAACCGCGCCTAAGTCTCGTCCGGCAAGGCCGCCATAGGTGGGGAATCCTTCGGTTACGATGAGTTTGTTGCGAAGTCTTTCTGCAAGCGCTTCGTCATTGAGGCATACAAAGCCGCCGATGTTCGCAAAGGCATCTTTTTGGCTGAGAATGTGCAGAGTTCGGCAAGTTTGAGCATCTTTTGACAGATGGCGAGGGGAGTCCAGTTTTCGTAACCTTTTTCTCGCTTTTTGATGAACATGGCGTTTTCGGCGAACCTGCATGCATCGATGA
>JAPLCS010000239.1 GCA_026392145.1 Fimbriimonadales bacterium
AATGGGGACTCACTCAAGATCAGGCTCATCTTGTTACTCTAGTGATTAGAAAATCTATCCACTGCGTCTTCTACTCTTGCGTGTTTTGGCTCATGTACCGGCATTTCTTGGCACTGGGCTCACCGCTGCGAGCTTCATTACTTGCAGGATTGTTGGTCACACTTTCGGTAGCTTCCATCGATGAATTCCGTCAGAGTTTAGTGCCTAATAGGACTGGATCGGTTTGGGATGTTTTTTTGGATATTGGAGCCGCGGGAATTGTGCTGGTCTTGTCCTTGAAGTTTCAGGAGCGATTGCAAAGGAGAAACGCCGTCCTATCTCAGTCATCTGACTAGAAAGCTTCGCACCTTGAAACCTGATAGGTCCGAAGTTCGTTCTTCTGGATGTGAGTTCATTGAATCGAATGACTGCTTATGCTCAAGATTCCTCTAAGCCATGGGTTGTACGTTTAGTTTGCGGACTAGGCATTCTTTACGTGCTTAGTCCTTTAGATTTTTTGCCCGATTTGATGCCAATTATTGGCTGGGTTGATGACATTTTGGTGGTTACAGGTGTGCTTGGTTGGATGATTCAGCAATGGAAACGAAGGCAACTGAAACTTAGACGGCAAACAAAAGGCAACGTTTTGCAATCTGGGTGACAAACCATTCTGCACTAGAGAACCCTGAATCTGACATTGTTGAACTCAAGACGCATATTTCAAAGTTTTTGAATGTCCTAGTAAATTTAGGAGGGAATTGTGGGTCGTGATTTGTCTGGAATTGCCAATCATGAATCAGGGAAAAGTCATTTTTGACTTTATCGTTTGAATCTGCGTGAGGTAACCTTAATACTTGACGTAGAAGTCTAAACAAGGCGTCTTCGGTCTCGATTGAGGGCGTGTTGGGTCCTTAAAAAAGACGAAAACAGAGGATTGAGTTGAGTTCAAAATCAGGAACAGCGACCGCAGACACAGCGGAGCGTCATGAAGAAGTGAAACCGAGCAGTTTGTTGTCTCGAGAAGACCGCTTGGAGATGTTTAAGCAACTCTATCTGGCACGCTATTTTGATATTCGTCTTATCAAGGAGAAGAAGCGTGGCCGACTTCGTGGCACTCTTTACTCTTCCCACAATCAAGAAGCTATTCTCGTTGGCTCGTTGTTTGGGCTCAAACCCTATGACTGGATTAGCCCCATCCACCGAGATATGCCCGCTTTCTTTATGAAAGATTTCCGATTTGATCGTGCTAACGAGAACCGGATGGGGATGTCGATTGAGGAAGTGTGTGGGCAAGTTTGGGGCAAGGTGACCTCTCCGGGCAGAGCACGAGATAACTGGTCTCACATTGGTAGCAAGTCAAAGCACATAATTCACTCCACTTCGATGCTCGCTGGCACGATTCCTGTTGCTGCGGGAGTTGCGTACTCAGAAAAGTTAGAAGGTCGAGACACCGTCGTTATCACTTATAACGGTGAAGGCTCAACCGCTCAAGGCATTTTTCATGAAGCCGTGAACTATGCCGCAGTTCACAAACTCCCTGTTATCACAATCGTTGAAAACAACCAATGGGCGTACGGAACACCCCTTGAACTGGAATGTCCGACTCCTGATGNNNNACTCCTGATGTCGCCACTCGCGCGGATGGCTATGGAATTCTTGGGCTGATTGCAGATGGTCAAGATGTTTTTGATGTCTACGACAAGGTGATGCAAGCAGTAGAACACGGTCGAAGTGGCAAGGGCCCAGCCATCGTTGAGTGTAAGACTTATCGAGCTTATGGTCATGGTGACCATGACGATGATAGGGCGATGAAGTACCGTCCGGAAGATGACATTATTGAGGGACGAAAGCGCGATCCTATTGAAGTTTGTCGGCAAAAGCTCATTGAATTGGGCGACTTGACTGGTGACTCTGCAAAGGCATTTATGGCAGAACATAAGAGTGCTGGTGAAGCAAGCAACGATGATTTTCCACCCGAAGTTGTCGCGTTGTTGACTCAAGGAATTGAGTCGGCAATGGCGGCGGCAGTGCCAGATGGAGAAGAAGGTGCTCAATGGGTGTTTTTTGAAGGAGGTAACCAATGAGCGCAACTAAAGTAAGCACGGCAAGTGAGGCACCTGTAGTATTGAAGAAGAATTATTTGACCGCTCTGAATGAAGCCATTGATGAAGAAATGGCGCGTAATCCGAAGATGCTCTGTCAAGGAGAAGACATCGGAAGACTAGGTGGAGCTTTCGGTGTTACCGATGGTTTGCAGGCCAAATACGGTGAGGCTCGAGTGGTTGACATGCCAATCTCGGAGGCCGCAATTGTTGGCTCAGCGGTTGGAATGACCCTCAATGGCATGACAGTTATGGCAGAAATGCAGTTCATTGATTTCATCTCGTGTGGTTTTGATCAAATCGTCAACATGATGGCGACTTACTACTATCGAACCGCTGGTGAAGTAAATATTCCAGTGGTTGTGCGCGGTCCGGCTGGCGCCTACGGTGGTGGAGCACTTTACCATAGTCAAATGAACGAGGCTTGGTTCTGTAACTCACCAGGTTTGAAAGTTGTTTGTCCTTCTACTCCTTCGGATGCGAAAGGAATGCTTAAGTCTGCCCTTCGAGATGGTAATCCGGTGATTTTTTACGAGATTAAGGAATTGTATCGGCGAAATGACATCGCTGAAGAACTTCCTGCCGGGGATTATCTTGTTCCACTTGGTAAGGCTGCGGTGCGAAGGGAAGGAACTGATGTTACGTTAGTGTCTTACGGGCAGAATGTTTATCACTGTCTGGACGCGGCAAAGAAGTTAGAAGAAATGGGCGTGAGTGCCGAAGTCATAGATCTTCGGTCTTTGGTGCCTCTCGATGAGGAGACCGTATTCCAATCAATTGCTAAGACACATCGGGTTGTAGTTGTCAATGAAGCTCCGATGACCTGCGGTTTTGCAGGCGAATTGGTGGCACGAATAAGCACCAAGGCTTTCCACCTGTTGGACGCTCCTCCCTCACGAATAACCCGGATGGACACTCCAGTTCCTTGGGTAAAGCCACTTGAACTACATGTCCTTCCTTCAGTTGATAAGATTGTTGCTGAAAGCCTTCGATTGGTCAAGTTCTGATATGGCGAAAAGAGTTGAATGACTCCCGAACGATTTGAGAAGCTAGTTCGGGAGCATCAGGACACGGTCTATCGTCAGATGGCTCGTGTCTGCTCACATAAAGAAGATGCTGAGGATGCGCTGGCAGCGGCTCTTCTTAACGCTTTCAAATTTTCATCTCAACTTGATAACGAAACCGCTTTTGTTAGGTGGCTGGTGACCATAGGTAGCAGGATTTGTTATCGAATGCGCAATAACCCCGCTTTTGAATCCACGTTCGAACTCATTGAAGAGGCCTATGGGAGTACTGACGGAGTTCAAAAAATGGAATTGGAATTGATGAAGGGATGTGTCAATGATGCCTTGAGAGAACTTCCTGAAGCATTGAAGGAGATTTATCTTCGTTGTGAAATTGAAGGTGAGGATGTAGCTTCTGCCGCTCGTTTTCTTGGTTTAAGCCATGCTGCCGGAAAATCTAGATTGCGTCGAGCGCGAGAATTTGTAAGAAGCCGATTAGAAAACTCAATTTGTGGAGTTTAGGTCCTCAACTTTCTTTGGATCATTTTGATGAGAGTCTGACTCTTAAAGTTCAGAGATGAATACGTCGATAGTGGCTTACCTACTGTTTTTGCTTGTAGGTGGAACATTAGGTCTACTCGGTGGAGGCGGTGGGATTCTGATTGTGCCTTTGTTGGTTGGGCTCTTTCGCATGGACGGAGTTACTGCAACAGGTATATCTCTGGGCCTTTTGAGCATTGGTGCCTTAGTCGGTTCAGTTCCAGCAATCTATCTAAAGCAAGTTGAATGGAAAGTTGTAGGAATGTTAGGAGTGCCTGCCATCGCTGGTGCCTTTTTAGCCCGAGGGTGGCTGATTCAATTGATTCCTCAAAAGGTTTTTGGAATATCTAAGTCAGATTTCTTAGTAGCTTGTTTCGCGTTGCTCATTTTGTTTGTTGCATACAATATGGGGAAACCACGTGCGGCTTTGGCGAGGTCTGGGACTGGTTGGGATGCTAGGCAAAGTTCAAAGGTCCTGTCAATAGGATTAGGAGTTGGGTTGCTCGGTGGGCTATTGGGTGCTGGTGGAGGTTTCTTGCTTGTTCCCGTGCTTACAGCTATTTTAGGAATTGAGTTTCGACGGTCAGTATCTACCTCTTTGGTTGTCATTTCATTGCAGTCCTTGGCTGGATTTATACCGTTTGCTACCACAATTGATCGATTTTCAGAGTTTGCAGTTTGGGCGAGCTTTCTTTCTTTTGGGGTGATTGTGGGCCTTGTTTTGCGTTCATATTTCAAGGCTGAATTGCTTCAAAATGGCTTTCGGATTCTCTTGCTTTTGGTCGCTCTTGGAATGTTTGTAAATTTCATGGATCATTTTTGACCAGTGGCGTCTCTCTCTTATTGAATTATGAAAACACATCCGAGTATTACAGTCGAACAACTCCAGACGAATCTAAAGAGTGGCGAAGTAGTCCACCTCATTGACGTTCGATCATCAGGCGAATTTGCTTCAGGACACGTACCCCAGGCGGCAAATATTCCTCTTGAACAGGTAGAAAGCCGACTTCAGGATTTCCCAAGTGGCAAAGTGGCTATTCTTTGTCAAAGCGGTAGCCGAGCAGGTATGGCTTGCGATATTTTGAAGCATCATCACGAAAATGTACTTGTGGTAGAAGGAGGCACAGCGGCTTGGATCAGTGCCGGTTATCCGGTTATTAAGACAACTGGTTCAACTTGGTCACTCGAGCGCCAAGTACGATTTCTCGCAGGCTTTTTGGCATTAACGGGAGCAGTGCTGGCCGTTACAGTAAATCCCCTCTGGGCTTATCTTTCTATGTTCATTGGCGCTGGACTGACGTTTGCAGGACTTACTAATATTTGTGGAATGGCTTTACTTCTTGCTAAACTTCCCTGGAATAAGCCTTCTACTTGTGCATCTCGACCCATTGAGGTGAAGAGATGATTATCAGAAACTTTTATAATGACAAACTCGCTGCTGCAACCTATTTAGTGGGTTGTGGAGCGACTGGTGAGGCAATTCTCATTGATCCGCTTCGGAACATTGCGCCGTATTTGCAGAAAGCTAAAGATGAAGGGCTAAGAATAGTAGCAGTGACCGAAACCCATATTCATGCTGACTTCTTGTCAGGATTAAGGCAAGTAGTCGCTGAAACTGGTGCCACTGGATACCTGTCTGATGAAGGTGATTCCGACTGGAAGTATGCCTTTGCTGGCGAAACAGGTATGAAGTTAGTAAAACATGGAGACAAGATTCTGGTCGGTAATTTATCGCTCGAGGTTATCCATACTCCAGGTCATACACCGGAGCATATAAGCTTTTTGCTGGTTGATCATCCTGCTGGAGATACTCCTCATTCATTGTTTACTGGTGACTTCATTTTTGCTGGTGATGTAGGACGTCCTGATTTGCTTGAACGTGCTGCTCATGTAGTGGGAACGATGGAAAAGGGAGCGAGGGTCTTGTACAACTCAATCAAAGAGACTTCTGAACTTCCTGACTCATTGTTGATTTGGCCAGCCCATGGAGCAGGTTCGGCCTGCGGTAAATCGCTTGGTGGTTCGCCGGTAACTTCTCTTGGTTATGAACGAAAGACAAATTGGGCGTTTCAAATTCATGATGTGGATGAGTTTGTAAAAAACATTCTTGAGGGACAACCTGAGCCACCAAAGTACTTCAAAGAGATGAAGCGATTGAATAAGTTGGGACCTTCAATTCTTAGCGAACAGGTTAATATTCCAGAACTTAGTTCTGAGAATGAGTGTAGGTTTGCTGGCAGTGGAGTTCAGTGGATTGACAGCAGAAAGGCTACAACTTGTAGAAAAGGGCATAAAAAAGATGCGCTGGTTATTCCTCAGTCAAAGAACTTTATCACTTGGGTCGGCTGGTTGCTTGAATATGAACTTCCCATTGGGCTTGTGGTTGACAACGGTGATTCTGTTGCGGAGGTTGTCACCGACTTACAAAGTATCGGGTTAGATCACGTAGTTGGGTGGATACAGGGAAGTGAGTTAGATAATCAAAGCACAGTTGCCATTCAGGAGATTACTTGCCAAGATATCCAATCTACGGATACAGTTCTTGATGTCCGTGGGCTTGGTGAATGGTTGAAGGTTCACATGTCTGAATCAATACATATTCCATTAGGTTACGTGAAGGACCGAGCACAGGAGATTCCACGTAATCAACGCCTCGTCGTTCATTGTGCCTCCGGTGGACGCTCTCCTATTGCGGTTTCACTTTTGCAACAGTTGGGTTATGACGATGTTGTTGAACTTCAAGGTGGAATGAATACTGTGCAAAGTAACTGCCCGCAGTTCATTGCGATCAAGTAACTCAATATTCTCGGAATTCGGTTCCGCTGGGGTCTTTACCCTCTGCGGAACTGAACACTTTTACTCTCCCGTCTTCATTGCGGATAATCGTGTACGGCTTTTCGGATACAGGGTCATTTTTAATTTTTCCAATTCCGACTTCACCAAAGGCAATGTAGGGACCATTCCAAACTTGCGTTCCCCATTCCATCATGCCACCACGGCACCAATAAATTGGAGGCGCGGTTTCTCGGGCTAGGTCTTCGATTTTGTCAGGGTAGCCCTCTGTATCTGCATGAAACTGGTCAATTGCTTTCCTGATGAGAGTTAACTCAGTTTTGAGAGCCGCTGCTTTAGATTTTTGAACGGCGATTTTGTAGTGGGGGCCGGCTGCATAGACTGCTCCACCGATTACTAGCGCTGAAATAGCGACTTCAGGCAATGTAAGACCTTTGACAAAGCGACGCCGCATACTTGAATATTGCCAAGTAGGCGGCGCAATCTCACTGGCAACTTCGCTTGGAACGCAAAGATACTTAAGAACTACGAGCTTTTAGAATATTACTGACGTGATTTTTAACCGTCTTTTCTGCAATTCCAAGTTTGTCAGCAATTTCCTTGTTTCGAATACCCGTTGCAACCAATTGTAGAATTTCTTGTTCCCGATCACTAAGTTCCAACATTTCCACTTCTACTTCTTCGGGTGGAGTTGAGAGTTTTTCGACTCTTCGGAAATCCTCAATTACCTTAGCGGCTACGCGAGGAGAAATCTTAGCTTCACCTTTTGAGGCAAAACGAACCGATTCAATGACTTCTTGAGGCGTGGAGGTCTTGAGAAGGTAACCGAGCGCTCCGGCACGAAACGCTTCAAAAATGGTGTCGTCGTCTTCTCGGACCGTAAGAATTACTACCTTCACGTCTTTCTCTTTTCGAAGTAGACGGCGGGTAAGTTCGATACCGCTTAACCGAGGCATGTTGATGTCAGTCATGAGTACATCTGGGGCTTCGGCTTGGCAGGCATCATATGCTTCTTGACCATCTCGGCAGACAGCGAGGACTTCAATATCTGTCCCCGTGCTTAAGATTTTCTGAATTGCCTTTCGGTAATTGTCCTCATCATCAGCAATTACCACACGAATTTTCTCTGCCATTTCACTTCATTATACGTACTCCAGATAGAATGATAAACATGCCTTTGCTTTCCGTCCGCGATTTACATGTTTCATTTGGTGAAACAGAAGTATTGCGAGGTGTGAATTTTGATTTAGAAGAAGGTGAGACTCTCGGAGTGGTTGGAGAGTCCGGATGTGGCAAGTCGATGACTGGGTTTGCAATTATGGGCATGCTACAAGCTCCTGGCCGAGTCTCAAAGGGGCAGATCTTGCTCGAAGGTAAAGACCTTGTGAATTTGCCTGAACGGGTGTATCGAACTATTCGCGGACAGGAGATTGCATTAGTAATGCAAGATCCATTTACTTCGCTTAACCCAATGATGAAAGTGGGTGATCAGATTGCTGAAGTGTTCTGGCTACATCAAGGTACTCCTAAGGCGGAAGCACGCTTGCTGGCGGTTGAAATGCTGAGAAAGGTTGGAGTTCCTTCCCCAGAAGTTAGTGCTAAAAAGTATCCGCACCAAATGAGTGGTGGACAGCGGCAGCGAGTAGTAATTGCTATGGCCTTTGCCTGCAAACCCAAGGTGCTGATTGCTGATGAGCCGACTACCGCCCTTGATGTGACATTGCAGGCACAGATTTTGAGGTTGTTAAGAGAACTTCAGGAGCAGGAAAAGACTTCCGTCATTTTGATTTCGCATGACATTGGAGCTATAGCTTCTGTGTCCCATAGAATGGCAGTGTTTTATGCTGGGAGAATCATTGAGATTGGAACCACCGAAGAAGTGTTACGAAAAGCGGCTCATCCGTACACTCGCGCTCTGTTGAATTCATTGCCACGTGCAGGACAAACTCGATTGGAGAGTATTGGCGGACAACCGCCCGATTTTAATCTTTTGACTGGTGAATGCTCCTTTGCCGCGCGTTGCCCATTAGTAATTGATGCTTGCTCAGTTGAGCCACTGCTTGAAAATATTGAGGGCAATCACTGTTCCGCTTGTCATCGGGCCGGTGAAGTGTTGAAGTTAGAATTTGGTAAGAGCTTAACTGAACTTAAAGTACTGTGAAGTCAACACGCAACGCGGAATGGGCACTTCTTTTTGCAGTGCTTCTGGACATGATTGGATTCACCATGTTGATTCCGGACATTCAGTTGCGAGCAGAACAAATGCTTGGTACCTTTCCATATAAAGGACCAATCATTGGGGTTTTGTTGCAGTCAACATTTTTGGTCCAACTGCTCGTCTCTCCGAAGTGGGGAAAGTGGGCGGATAGCACTGGCAGGAAACGTGTATTTCTTTTCTGTCAGTTTCTTTCGGCCGTTGCCATGTTGTTGTACGGATTGTCGACTGCCGTCCTACTTTTGTTTGCGAGTCGTATAGTTGCAGGGTTTGGGGCAGCTAATGTGTCAACGGCACAAGCGATAGCTTCTTCTCTTGGTGATGAAAAGTATCGAACCAAGGCACTGGGGCGTATTAGCGCTGCTTTATCGGCCGGGATGATTGTTGGTCCTGCGGTTGGTGGCTTTGCTGCCCATGCCGGAGACTCAGTACTCGTCGGGTTTGTTGGTGCGGGAATATCTGCTCTTGGAGGTCTGGTTGTGTGGATGTTTGTACCAGGTGATCAACAAGACTTGGTTGCACAAAAGGATGCTTCAGCACCCTCAAAGAAAAAGTGGCTTGATTTTTCTCTTTTTGCAAAATATCCGGAAGTAAAGCCGTTCTTTTGGATCTCTGCGGCTGGATCTTTTGCACTAGGGACTTTAGAAGGAACCTTTGGTCGCTTAATTAAGGTGATGCTTGGATTTGATGCTAAGCAGTTCGGAATTATTTTCTCTTACGAAGCCGTGCTCGGCGTGCTGATGGGTGGGTTGTTGCTAGGTTGGATTTCAAAGCGACTGTGTGAAACTACGTTATTGCGCTGGGGTTACGTGCTGCAAGGTGTAGGGTTAGGTCTTAACCCATTAGCTGGCTGGCTTTCTTGTTTTGCACCCGGATTGTTCTGGCTTTTTGTGGCTTCAACGTTCTACGGTATTGGTGCTGGAGCTATTGGCCCCACTCTTGCAAGCCTTTCAAGTTCTGCAGTCGCAGAAGATGTTAGAGGTGAGATGTTTGGAATGTTGCAGTCCGCTCGTACCGC
>JAPLCS010000408.1 GCA_026392145.1 Fimbriimonadales bacterium
CTCTAAACCAACAGACTTAATCAACCACTGTGAAATTGATTTCTGGGCTTCTGAGTAAGTAGGTTTTGCGCTTCCAATAAAAAGCAAGTGTTCTGCGAGACAGTTATCACTTGGTTTGAGACAGTCTGATATTAATTGACTAATTGGAGGTGACGAGAGTGTGATATCGTTCAAAGCTGTTGGAACGTCCTTCAGTTCCTTCGCAGTTCCGCTACCTGTGAGTATTTTCAATGCTGTTTCCGATGGATTTGGATCACTGAGCGTATCAACTTTAGTATCAACTAAAGGCATCGGCCCCAGAACTGTCAATTCGGAGGCAAGTGGATTGAATTTCACGAAAGACTTTGAACCTGAGGAATCCAATAACTGAATTTTCTTAATTTCTGGCTCATGTGGCTTGAATTTCACACCTTCGGGACCTAACCAAACTTCAAACCCAGCTTTATCAACCGAGAAAGCGTGAATTGCTGGTGCATACCTATTTGGCGCATCACCAAGTTGCCATGAATCAGGCCGATCTTGCACGTAAGCCTGCTTCAAAAATACTTTTGCTTCAGATACTTTGCCGAGTAAGGTACGAACCTCAGCTAATTTAGAAGAATCCAAAGTGGGGTCTCCATCAGCAACAATCTGAATCGAGTCATCCGTGCGCCAAATTCTGGTTTTAGACGTGTAATCTTTTCCCCTTTGAGCCAGCGCAAAAGCACATGTAAAAAGCTTTTCATTACTTGCTGGCATCACTCGAGTATCAGCAAAACGCTCAAAGAGAACTGACCCATCAAGTTCCGTAACAATAGCTGCTGTAATAGCTCCTTTCAGTTTAGGACTATCCAAAGGAGCAGCCCAAAGTGAAGGACCAACAAGCAGGGAAGCCAGAATCATAGACACATTCTACTGTTGATTCAGCTTAAATCGATGAAGCGCTTCATAACTTCCATCAGGAAGACTGTTGAACAATACAACTTCAGTTGCAAGCCATTCGGCATCTTCAATTTTGGCTCCCGAATGCATAAAGTCTCTAAGCTTATGACCAAGTTTGGTAGAAGCTGGTTTCATCCGACTCAAGGTGAGATGCGGAGTAAATTCACCTTCATTCGGCTCACAAACTCCCTCAACGGCTGTGCGTAATGTTGATATGTTATCGGATACAACGTTAAGAAACAGAACCCCAGGTCTCTTCAAGTCAGGAAAGCCCGAAATACCTCTCAAAGATAAGGCAACTTCCGACTGCGACTGCAATAATTCCTGAATTGAATCTATAACCACATGTGGTTGCTCATCACCAATGAAACCTAGTGTTACATGCCACTTTTCCGGTGATACCCATCTCATCCCTTGTCTACTCAACTTCTCCTGAACTTTGGGAACATATTCTGCAAGTAGAGACCTAACGTGAGGAGATGGTTCAATGGCAAGAAAAAGTTTGTTCATTATTTTGACTATGGATTTGTTCGGATGTCCCTCAGCCATTTGGCATGAAGATCAAGAAAAAGGCGGTTTCGTCCACCAGCATGAGGGGTTTTCCCTTTTAGATCTGCGGTGACGGTAGGAATTGTAGCAGGAAAATAGGGATCAACAAGAAGTTCGACTTGTGAAGACCCAGAAACTTGTCCTACCTGTGGGTTGTTAGCTATATTTAAGTCAGTAACTATTTGATCAGTGGATTTGCCCCAAAAATTGTCCAATTCAACAACGATTCCCGCTCGATCAAATCTCCACATCCAATAGCTAGAGTTACCTTGTCTAACTTGAATAGCATTGCTAAGAATAGTGTTATTTACAGAAGGACAATTCCAAATTTCGACATTTTTTAGATAGGGTCTAAGAAGTAACTCAGCCCAGCCCGAACGAGGGTCCGATGGAGGCCATTGCGTCCAAGGTCGATAGCCCAATGAGAGTTTGAGGTCCCGCCTATCTGGGTAGAGATCATCTGAGTCAGACAAATAGAGAGAGATACCAGTACCGATTTGTTTGTGGTTAGAAAGGCATGCAATCCTTTTAGCTGATCCTTTCGCCGCTTGAAATACTGGAAAGAGAATCGCTGCAAGGATAGCAATAATGGCAATCACTACCAACAGCTCAATGAGAGTAAAGCCATTACGCTTCTTTATGAGAATCATGGTCGAAAGTGTTGCAATGTAATTCACTCAATGTTCATTTTGCGTCAAAATAGAGAGCGATGAAGCTTTTTGTTGATACTGGTGATGTTGAAGAGGTACGCCTCGCTGCAGAATGGGGGATTATTGATGGGGTAACCACCAACCCAACGCTCATCGCCAAATCTGGAAAGGGCTTCAAGGAAACCGTTCTCAAGATTTGCGAATTGGTACCCGGTGGAGCAATCAGTGCGGAAGTGGTAGCTACTGACTACGACACGATGCTCAAGGAGGCATTGGAAATCAGCAGTTGGCATGAGCAAATTGTTGTGAAAGTTCCCCTTATCGAATCAGGTGTTCGGTTAGTTTCCACCCTCAGCGATAAAGGTATTCGAACCAACGTTACTCTCGTATTCTCAGTGGGTCAAGCTCTCATGGCAGCAAAGGCTGGAGCAACTTACATTTCAAACTTTGTAGGGAGAGTCGATGACCTCGGAGCAGATGGAATGGAGGCGGTTCGAGATACTGTGGACATGATTAATACATACGGATTTGAGTCTGAGGTTCTTGTCGCTTCAGTGAGACATCCGATGCACGTCCTAGAATCTATCAGAGCCGGTGCACACGTTGCTACCATGCCTTTCTCTGCCATGAAAATGCTCTTTAAGCATCCAATGACCGATTCCGGATTAGCCAGGTTTCTTGATGACTGGAACAAAGCCGGTCTGTCTATTTCCTAATCATAGGTTTTCATTATTGAAAACTTGATTACCCCACTGGTCACACGGAGTTTCGTAAGTGTCCAGTGGGTCCTCCATATACACAATTCTTGAACGATCAATTTGAGCTGAACTCCAATCAAAGGCGTAAATGGGGGTTCCTTTCTTTCCGAGAACATACTCGACCAGTTTTCCACGACCCTTTGCACGTGTATCTTCTGGAGCATTGAGCTGTGCAACCATTATTTCAGTTTCTGAAACTAACTGAGTCGTCTCAAGTCCGTGGAACAACGAGAGTTGAGGATCGATGTTGTGATACTCCAAATCAACTGATTGTAGTGAGTCATCTTGCCAACTCACTCCAGTTTCTTTCATGTATTGTTCACAAATTAACTTCTTAGCAACCCAATCAAGTTTGTCTCCAAGTTTCATGGGATCATTTTTCAGCGCATCAAGAATGTATCCCCATTGGTCTAAAATCCAGTCTGTTTGTTCACTTTCACCCCGGTACAGTTCAGCTGCTTCTAAGTATCTGCGCTGAACTTCAAGTGCGTTCGTTACAGCACCATAAACATTGACAGCTTCCCACTTGTAAGTTGAATCTCGTGAGATGTCCCTGAGTACAGAAACTGGATGAGCCAACAACACGTCATTATCAATCAATCCATCTTCACAAGTTCGGATGGCCATCGCCGTTGTGCCAACCTTAAGTGCATAAGCGTATTGGTTCTGATTGCTTTCACCAAAGAGCAGGTGAAGTCTCGTCATACCGTTGCGCGTGTACATCGTCTCCCACTTAGGATTAATCAACGCTCGGTTAAATCTCACACGAGAGGCCACAGCTTTAAGAATGTGATCTGATCGCTGGCTGAGTTGAAAATCAACGGTTGGGTCAGGTTCGACATTGTAAACATGTGAAACCCAAATATAGTCAATCGGGTTTTCCGCTAATTGCTCATCCGTAGGTGCGTCGCCAGCATATAAAATATGTCCTCCCACCCGACCAACACCAGCATAGATTTGACGTGTTACCAGAAACGGAATAAGGAAATGCAGGTTTCCATTGAGAAGCTCACCTTCTGCTCTGACCAAAAAGTTCTCGTGACATCCAAACGTATGACCACCAAAGTGGTCAATAGAGTTATTGTAAACAGAAACAACATCACTGAGACCAAGGTCTTTGATGGCGGAGGTGATGAGCCTTTGACCAGCTCGGTCATTCGCTACCAAGTCTCTTAAAGACCTGCATTCAGCCGTAGCGTATTCAAGATGTGATCCAACAGCATCAACGTACAACCGTGAACCATTCATCAGAAAACCACCGCTCTGAGCTGGTTCGAAAACGTCATCTCGAGCGTGATAATCTATTGCACCTATTCTTCGATCAAAGAAGAGATGGTTCTTAATTTCCTCAACAATATCTTCGGGGCGACCCAAGTCAGGATCCGCAACAAGGCAACCAAACTCAGTTTCTACTCCAAAGATTCTGTTGTCCATGAAACTCTCCCGCCTAGCCGGTTCTACGATAGATAAGTAAGTCTGTTCTCAAGGTTAACCTTAACCTCTGGCCACTCTTCTTTTAAGATTGAAAAAAATGCCGTATCTCGGAAAAATCCATGTTGAGTCAATCGATGTCTTCTTAAAACACCTTCCGGCTTGGCACCAAGTTTTCTTAAGGCAGATGCAGAATGTAAGTTGTTGACATCGCACTTGAGAGTTACTTTTTCTGCACCTAAATATTCGAATGCGTGCCCCAACATGATAAGTTTGCATTCTGGATTTACTCTCGTTCCTCGTGCGCTTGGCGCGTACCAAGTCATACCGACTTCAAGATGGTAATCACAAGGACGGATGTCCATGAAACAAGACATTCCGATAGCATGATTAGTCAGCTTGTTCACCACAACATAAGGAAATATAGTAGAGTCAGTGAGCAACCAAGAAATGAAGTCTTTAAATGCTTGAACATTGATTTCACTCGGCACATTACTCACAAAATATTTGAACGTGTCCAGCGAATCACAAGCTTTACATAGGTCCTCGGCATCACTCAGCAAAGGGGGACGAAGAATCAAGGTATCTCCTTCGAGCACTCCCCTAAATTCGTTAGGGTGAACCATTAAAGTTGATACAAAGCGCTGAACTTTGCGGTTGCATAGTCAATCCAAGGCTGAGCCTTCATTGGTTCTCCAACAATGTGTTCAACAAGATACTTTGGAGGCATCAATTTGCCATACCCATAAACTTTTTCAGTAAGCCAATCGAGTATCGGTCGGAAATTTCCGGACTGAATTAGTTCATCACAGTTTGGCAATTCGCTCAGCATTCTATTGTGAATTTGAACCCCGATTAAATTCCCATAACTGTAGGTAGGGAAATAACCGATGCTACCTTTCGACCAATGAACATCTTGCATGCATCCAAGAGAATCAGTGGGAGGAACAATTCCAAGATACTCCTCATACTTTGCATTCCAAGCCTCTGGCAGATTCTTTACATCAAGTTTTCCGGTGATGATTTCAACTTCAATCTCAAACCTGACGAGTATATGAAGGTTGTAGCTGATTTCGTCAGCACCAACTCGAATAAAGCTTGGCTCAACTTTATTGTAGGCGGCGTAAAACTGGTCAACATTGTATTCAGCCAAAAACGGATGCTGCTCTTGGAACCAAGTCCAGAAGTACTTCCAAAATGTATAACTCCGACCGATAACGTTCTCCCAAGTCCTGCTTTGAGACTCATGAACAGCCAGGCTCACACCCCCGCAAAGCGGTGTTCCTGCCCAGTCAGCACGCTGATTTTGCTCATACAATCCATGCCCCATTTCATGCAACGTGGAGCTAACAATCCCTTTGATGTGTTCACTTGGGCGGGTTGTCATTCGAACGTCTCCCGGACCGCTCCCAGCACAGAAAGCATTATTAGCTACATCAAGTCGACCATTGTTGAGACTAAATCCAATCTGACGGACAATTCGCTCCATTGTCATTTTCAATCGATCATTGTTCCAATCTCGAACCAAGAACGAATCATCGATACTAACCTTACTGCCCTTAATAGCTTTCAGCAGTTCAATGCTAGGACCCTTTATTTGGCCCAACGTGGATTCTGCTTCAGCGAAAGTTGAATCCTCCTCGTAAAGATTGATGAGCGCATCGTACGGGTGATTCTTGTAGGTTAAGCACTCCGCTGTTTCTTTTGCTATTTCGAAAACTTCTTTGTAGTAGGGAGCCAAGAGAGAATAATTGTTATCTTGCTTCGCCTTTCTCCATGTTTGATAGGCATCCGTAGTTACCTTCGACTTACGTTCAATTAAATCCAGAGGGAGCTTAGTTGCTTCTTCTACTTCTGCAAGTAAAATTCGGATGGCGGCCTGATCTTGATCAGCACCAGATGCCTTAGCATCATCAAGATCGGTTCTAAATTCATCCGATGTCAGAATGGCATGTCTGAGTCTGGATAGCCTTAGTAAGTGCTCAGATCGGGCAGCAAGTCCACCGGCAGGCATGAGTAACTGCTGATCCCAGTTCATCAGACCTATTGCCGAATTTAACGCATCAAGTTCACGGTATTTGGCCATGACGCGTTCAAAAGCACTCATATAACCATTTTAATCAACAGACAGCCTGTTTACGGCAAGTTCGACATCTTTTTGTGATAACGCAGAGAAAATACTGGACAAATAGAAGGTAGCTGCAGCTTTGCCTGCCCACTGGCCTAGTCGCGCAGATTGAATGTTCCAATTTTCTTCCGCAATCCAACGACTCAAACGAAACGGAAGCCCTCTTCCACGCGGAGACCTTATCTCTAAACGACTTGGCGACCCAGGGTAAAAGTTCCACTCTATCACCTCAAGCTTTCTATCTGGATCTTTACCCCTTTGACGCATTAGCTCAAGTGCATCTAGCTCACCTAAGAGCACCGTATTTAATTTGTTTGCAACTTGTTTTCTGGTTGCAGGTGGCACTGTTTGAGATCCAAATCGCACAGTAATAACATCAAGGGCAACAGCATTATCTCCAAAGGTAGTACACGCTTTGATATCAGAAATACTCAATTCATAAGCATAAAACACTGCAAGAATCTTGCTTAAAAGCGCCTTCTGATCAGGTGCACAAATTGTAAATTCAGTAGCCGAAATGTCATGCCGATCAAAAGTTTCGATTGTCACCTCACCTCGTCTTGCCTTCGAAACATAATCCACATGAATTCTTACAATTTCGCTGGGAGTTGATGCCAAATAGTAAGCAGGAAGCTGCTCCAACAATTCCTGCATCTTAGCGACCTGAATCGAATCACTTTCGTCGCTATTTCCTTTCAGTAGTCTTAAGACATTCTTGCGAGAGAGGCTAACATCAGGTGTAATTGCCTCTTGAGCTGTCAAGGCCTCGACCGTTCTTTCATAGAGCCGCCTTAAAAACGTTTCTTGAGATGTATTCCAAAGGTTCGGTGCCACAGCGGAAGAATCCGAAATCGTTAACAACGTTAAATGATTAAGCGCGTCTACTGAAGGAATCAAGGTCTTGAACTCTTCAATAGTCTGGTGTTGATCCAGATCTCTGAACCTCATAAAGTGATCCATCACTAAATGATTCTCAATGAGCCAACTAAGTAGCTCACACTGGTCACTAGAAAGATTGACTCTTGCTCCAACCTGACGGGCAATCTCGGCTCCTCTCAAAGAGTGATCTTCGTTCGGATACTTCTTTCCAACATCATGCAAAAGCGCAGCTAAGACTAAAAGTCCATCATCAGGTATCTGATCGTAGACTTCTTCTAGCCAGCCACGACGGCCTACAGTAAATATGTTTTCAGCGACTAAAAGTGAATGTTCAAAAACCGTGTACTGGTGAATCGCATCCTCAGCCTGAAGGTATCTGCAAACTTCAAGTTCCGGTAAAATTTCTGCCAATAGTCCACATTTATCCAAGTTCCGAATCGTTCGAATTCCATTGGACAGGGAATACAAAATTGCAGGACCATTAACCGCCTTTGAACAGCCTGTCGGAAAATTTGTGACACGGATGTTAAGTTTTGATGCAAGCGCAATTCCAACACTGGCAATTCCTGCCTCTGTTTTTGGCTCGACCCACACTTCGCCCTTTCTAGCATAGACACCTTGCGAAATCTTGAATGCTGATTCCGGAATAGAATCGACTGCTGCCACATACTGCTTGTTTAACAATTCAGCGGAACGAGTCACTTGATTCATGAGATCATCTAACCGAACCCCAGTTAGATCAGCTATCTCGACTTGTCTCGTCCGATTCAGCAAATCTATTTTTCTGCCAACAACTTTTTGAAGCAAGTTTCGAACCGCAATAACCGTGTCATATTCTCCTGACGGCAACAACCTTGATTCGCCCAAACTATCTCGAATCCAATTCAAAGAGTGAAAATCTCGAACACCACCTGCTCCCTCTTTCAAATTAGGCTCAGACACCAAGGCAGATGAATTTGTTTTTGAAAGCTGTAGAGTCCGCTCAGTTAACTTTTCAGAAATAAATTCACCTATTGGATGCGTGGAAATAATCTCCTTTTTCAAACTTTGATAGACTAAATCAGAACCAGCAAGAAGGCGAATGTCAAGCAATGCGCTTCGCGTAATTGGATCAATGCCCTCTAAGTCAGAAATCATCCGATAGGCATAACTAACCTTGATCTCTAAAATGGGTTCAATGATCTCGTTGAGAGCATTGAAAATCGTGCGTATTTGCTGATCTGTAGTTGAATCAGCCTGACTAGAAGTCACAACGGTGAGATCAGCATCAGAATAAGGCGCAAGTTCTTTGCGGGCGTACCCTCCTGTGGCTACCACGGCAAGTTCAAGCGTTGAGCCAACCAACTCGTTGATCACAATGGTTATTCCAGCGTCAACAAGAGATGTATTCTTCTCGCACCAAGCCAAACCATGAGAAAGGCTATCTAATGTTCTAAGCAACTCTCGACGCTCATTTGCTATTTTGTTGAGAGCTTCGAGAGTTGCTGAAGAAACCATGGGTCTTGTCTACTCTATGATAGTCTTACTTAAAACATTTCCTTCTGTGTCCATTTCATAGACTAGAGGAACAGCGGTTCCAAGGTTGACTTCTAAAATTTGTTCTGGTGTCAACTTTTCAATTTCCATGACGATGGAACGATTTGAGTTGCCATGTGCAACCACGAGCACATCTTTACCTTGAGCGATGTCACCCAAAATGCATGCTCTAAAGAAGGGAAGTGTTCGAGCCGCTGTGTCCTTAAGAGATTCACCATTCGGAGGAGGAATATCAAAACTGCGACGCCAAATTTTTACTTGATCCGCACCATACTTTTCTGCAGTACGCTGCTTGTTCAAACCCTGCAAATCTCCATAGTGACGCTCATTGAGTGCAGAGTCTCGAATAACGGGAAGCTGCTTTCCCATTCCTTCTTGAATAAGTGCAAGGGTGTGTTGAGCTCTTTGAAGTCCACTCGTGTACGCCACATCAACGGAAATGGCTTCTAGTTTTTTACCAGCCGCAAGAGCCTCATTCCTCCCAAGGTCGGTCAGGGGCACATCAACCCACCCCGTAAATCGATCCTCAAGGTTCCATAAGGACTGTCCATGGCGAACAAGAATAAGCTTTGGCATGCCTACCTAGAATACCGCCTTGAAATTTATGACCCGACTATTTACGAGTAAGAAAAAGCTATTCAACTGGAGCGAAATAGAGGTAATCCGTTTCAGGCCAATCTTCCAAACCATGAAATTCAGCCAAAGCACGAAGATGGCCCCGGTGGTAGCTACCATGACTTTGCATGTGTTGAATTATTGACAGTGCCGACCAACGTTCTTTATCTTTACTTTCCAGTAGTGAATTTAAGTCACAGTGGGCAACATAGTCTTTCAATTTTTTGTGCACAGATTCAAATTCTGAATCTAAATCACTAAACCTTGGACCATCGTGGTTCTCAAGTCTATCAATCCAAACTTGATAGCATCCACATATATGTTGAAGCCATTCTTGAGCCTTGGAAGCAAACTGTCCACCATTAGGTTTGTCAGTAGAAGCACGTATAAACTCCAACCAGAGCAGATTTGCCTCATACTCTGAATCACAAACGTTGAGAAGATGGCTCCTCAAATCTATTTCAGTTAAATCCGAGTTTGTTATCATGATGGTTTCTACGCCTTATCACACAGATGCTTCAGCCGGTTCGCAAAAATCATTTTCTACAAAAGACCTCAATGCCTCGCCGCTCAAGCGATAAACAGTCCACTCATCCATTGCTACGGCGCCAAGAGATTGATAAAAATTGATTGACGGCTCATTCCAATCTAACACTGACCATTCAAAGCGACCGTAGCCTCGTTCCAAGCAAATGGTTGCTAGCTTTTTGAGAATTTGCTTTCCAATTCCTCTATTTCGATACTCCGGTTTTACGTACACATCTTCCAAGTACATCCCCGGTCTTCCCAAAAACGTGCTGAAATTAGTGAAATACAAAGCAAAACCAGTGACTTCACCATTTACTTCAGCCACTACTGATTCTGCAGATGGATTACTCCCAAAGAGAGCCTCATGAACCAAAGATTCAGTCGAAATACAACTGTCTCTCAACTTTTCATACTCAGCGAGCTCCTGAATGAGACCGAGAATAGAAGGAACATCAAGTGGTGTAGCTGCTCTGATCATGCTTGGCTATTCTACTTTGGGTATAATTTTGTTTGCCGAGAGGTTGGTTCTGGTTGCCACCAAGAACGTTTTCGCGGCTGGAAAAAATTATGTCAGGCATTCGAGTTAGAATTCGATTGCGCTCCTATGACCACAGGTCAATCGATCAGAGCGCAGAAAAGATTGTTGATACCGCCAAAAGAACTGGCGCACGAGTCAAAGGTCCAGTACCTCTTCCCACAAACCTCAGACGCTTCTGCGTTATCCGTGGACCTCACATTGACAAGGAATCCATGGAGCACTTCGAACTTCGGACACACAACCGTCTGATCGACATCCACGAACCTACCAACAAAACTATTGATGCGCTTATGCGACTTGACCTTCCAAGTGGCGTAGATATCGAAATTAAGATGTAACCTCAGGCTATCGAACGTAGCTAACGAAAAGCGATCTCAAATCAAGGTCGCTTTTTTCATTTATAACAAGAAATGCCTGAATGAATTACCGACCTCTCTTTTATCACCTCAGCTATGGAACTTCGAAAACTGAACCGAGTATCATAGTGAGTGGAGAGATGGCGGAGTGGTCGATCGCGCTTGTCTTGAAAACAAGAAGCCTGCAAGGGCTCAGGGGTTCGAATCCCCTTCTCTCCTCCAGCTTTCACTCCAACTAACAATAACTTAGTCTGAGTTTCCTTACAGCTTGGCCGTAGGCTTCCAAACGGTGGACTTCATCAGCCA
>JAPLCS010000051.1:0-2294 GCA_026392145.1 Fimbriimonadales bacterium
GACTTCCTGTCAACGGTGCTGCAGTTTCGGCTGCCTCTATCGTTCGATCTGGCGATGTTTCGGACGATGTTCTAATCAACGATGCTCTGTCACAAGCAGCAGCTTCTGCGATTGACCAAATCGGTCGACAGAATCTTCCAGTTGGCGTTGTTCAAAACGTATCCCTTAATAAGGCTTACTTGAACAGTGGTTCGCAACAGGGTTTCAAGGATGGCATGAACGTCATCATTACTCGTGGACGACAGCAAGTTGCAAGCGGTCAGCTTCAAGACGTTAACGGTCGAGATTCGATCATTTACGTTAAGCGATCATTCCTTGGAATTCAGCCTGGAGATAAGGTCCGAGCGATTTTTGAAGTTCCTGCGATTGCTCCTGAACTCTCAGCCGATGGTTCGGTAGTTATTCAGCGACCAAAAGTGCGAGGAAACAACACTCAGTTTGTAACGACTCTTCTTGTTCTTGGACTTGTCGCATTCCTCGTTGCAGGAAGTGGTGGACGAAACCAAGAAGTCTTGAGTGACGTTACCTCTGAAGCTTACGATGATCCGACCAACGGTCCTTCTATCCTTCTGTCTTGGACTCCAAATGCGTTCCAAAAGGGTAATCAGGCACGACAAGGCTGGATTATCTTCCGAAACGATCTTGATACCAATACTACAGCAGCATTAAATGCGCCGGGTAGTGTTTTGAGTGCGCTTGATGGTCCGACTGCTCGAACCACTCAGTTCTCCAACTTGCCTCCGAATAACTTTTCGGTCTGCAATACTGGTCCAAGCTATACCAGCTCCGCCGCTACTGTATCGGGTGTGACTACTGGTCCACCCTATCAGTATCAAGTTCAATTGGTGTTCACGATTCAGCCTGGTGATCTTCCAGGTGGTGCAAGCTCAACCGGCGGAGGTACTACTGGTACAGCTACTGCTGGTGGTACAGGCACTACTACTGGAACGAATACTGGAACGACTACTGGTGGAACTACCGCAGGGACTACTGGAACGACAGGGACTACTGGAACTACCACGGGTACAGCAGGTACCACCACGGGTGGAACTGCGACGGGATGCTTCTTCCTTTCGGAAAGATCATCTGCTCTTGGTTATGCAACTGCGTTGGCTCGGCCTAGCTTGATTGCTCCTGCAACCAATGCGACTATGCAGTTCCCACAATCGTTCACGTTCAACTCTGTTGGATCCATCTACGACATCACTGTCGAATATGTGATTCAAGTTTCGAGCACGCTGAACTTCGCTCCTGGAACCTACATTCAGAACACTCTCTTCCAACGACGAGACACTGGAACTCTGGCATCAGACCCCATTGATCTCAACGACACGGCGCTTCCGTCTTCTATTCGAAACGCAAGCACTGTGTACTGGAGAATCGGTGCAAAGAACGTAGTGGACAATCCTGGTCCTCGCCCTGACTCGCTCACTGGAAAGAGATACATTTTCAGCGTTGTGAACCAGTTGCGACGACCTGCAGGTCCTCCTCCTCCTCCCTCTAACTGACAATAATCGTCCCCTGGTGGAACAAACCAGGGGACAATTCCTTCAAAACGAACTAGGCCAAAATGAGCAAGTTTCGCATTAGACGTAATCTTTTAATACTCGCTATCTCATCGCTCGGTGCGATGTCTTACGGTGACTGGACGATGATTTGTCCGGGGCCTACCGGAAGAACATCAGCCGATTACGGTGTCAATCGAATCAGTAACCCGCTCGTTGGCGCAACGTTCGGTGGTTCAGGAACCATTACTTATAACGCTGGTACCGACGATCCTCCAGGATGTTTCGGCGCTGCAGTTACCGCCAACATGCGAGGGCGAATTGGTGTTGGTGTCGGTGCGACAGGTACCGTTCAAACTGACCAAGATGATTTGATGGCCATTACCTATGGTTATGCTAGTTTAGGATTGCCAGGGACCGGCGGTACATTCTCTTACGCCACCTTGCAAACTGACGGCGACTCAACTCTCATTGGTGCAAATGCGTTTTCAACCTTCTTCCGAGGTGCATCCGACACCTACATGTTTGGTCGCACTCAGAATGGAGATATTCAAGTTGAAATTCGAATTGACCTGGTAGGTGATGCGGCTCGAGTTGACTACTTATTTACAAACACAGGAACTACTACGCGCGCCGTGGGTATGCGATATGGTCAGCACGTTGCTCTTCTGAAGGCCGATGGAAGTAGTGTTGGTACTCCGTGGACAAGACGAGGGAGCGATGGTGCAACGTATGTAACTGTTCCAGGATTCAAGCCACCTCGCATTGCTCAGCGATGGAATCGTGCGA
>JAPLCS010000051.1:2370-6429 GCA_026392145.1 Fimbriimonadales bacterium
CCAAGCAAGCACTGCTACTAATGATTTGAACGATCTTTCTGGGTCGCAAACCTCATCTGACTCGTTTGTTCTAGGTAACTCAAGTCTTTTGCTTGGTACTCCTGATGGTGGGGATTCAAACACCTTCCCAGATGGAATCATTCCAGACAACCTTTATGGCGGAAACGTTGGATACATTCAGACTTGGAATCCTTCCGGAGTTCCAGCTGGTGGAAGCCGACGCATCGTTAACTATTTCCGAAGTCCATGGTCAGAAGCCTCTTATGGGCGACCTTATTCGGTAGTGGTTGATGGACCAAAGGTTTTGAATGTAAACAGCGCAGACCCAACACGATTTGACAACAATCCATTCACCGTTCGGGTTTGGGTTGATAACAACCGAGGATATTCGGCGATCGACCAAGAAATGCCTTTGCAAGACGTCAAGGTTGACTTGACTCTTCCAACAGGATTGGTTGCAGTCGGTTCTGCTTCGAAGACCATTAACCGAATCGAAGCTCGGAAGNNGCAGCTGGTACCTACAATTACCAAGTTAAGGTCACACCAACCCCTGGTCCACAAAAGACCATCACTGGATCGGTCAATGTCGTGTCTCAACCACGTATCGCATTACAGGCTAATGCAAACTTGGTGACATCGCCTTGGAACTTCGAACAACCAGTATGGGAAGCAATTCTGGGCTTGAGCCCCGAATCTGATTTCACCGCCTTCAGCTACGATCCAGTACAGAAGGGTTACGTTCCTTCCACTGGTCCTCAACGAGGATATGGTCAGTGGATTGTAAGCCGAAATGCACAGTCACTGGTTCTTGGCGGAACTCCTACGGCACCAACTGACTTCAAGCCTACACAAGATGGTTCTGGTGGAGCTCCACTTATTACTATCAAGCAAGGTTGGAACCTGATTGCTAATCCTTACCATGTAGCGATTGAACTTGGGCAAATTGTTGGCGCCTCTAACGCGAACCCGCTTAGCTCTTTTACCTTTAGCCAATTGGTTCAACAGGGATTGATTAACGGAGCGCTTGCGTTCTGGGATACCAACAACCAGTCATACTCGTTCATTCAAAAGACTACCGATAGATTGGAACCTCAAAAGGGATATTGGATTCGAAGCAATTCGGCACAAGATATTGTTCTTCGGTACCCACCAGTCTATATGACTAACGTTCGAAGTAACAGTGCACCGTCTACTTGGCAACAAACGTCGAATCAGTGGAGACTGCAACTTGCAGCACGAAACAATTCGGCGTCTGATGATCAGAATTTTGTTGGGGTAGCTAATTCGGTTGCGAGCGCTAGAGCTAACTTGATGTTTGAACCACCGATTGCACCAATCACCGATGCTATCTCAATGAGCATTGAAAAGATGGTTAACGGTGAAGCAACACGGTTGGCACAAACGCTGAGCGAAGTGAACGGCAAGCAAGATTTTAAGGTTCTTGTTGAATCGAACACTGCTGGTCCTGTGACTGTCACTTGGCCAAACCTTGCTACGATTCCAAAGAATGTACGGGCTCGACTTGTTGACACCGTCACTGGAGAAACAAGAGATCTTCGAAAGTTCAGCGGGTACACATTCCAAGCTGAAGCCAAGCTCACTCGAGAGTTGAAGGTTCAATTGGAGCCAGGAATCTCGGTAGCACCAGTTATTGGAAACGTGATGGTAACTCGAAGTGGTCGATCTAATGGGGCAGATGCTTCGATTCGATTGACTTACACGTTGACTTCTGATGTGACTACCACAGTGAGAATCTTGAGCAACACCGGACGAGAAGTGATGACAGTTACTCGAGGACGAGCTGATAAGGCTGGACAAAACGAAGTTGTATGGAATCTGCGAGACCAAGCACAGCGTTCGGTTGCTCCTGGAACCTACCGAGCAGAGATTATTGCTGAAGGCAATGATGGCGAGCGAACTCGAAAGATGTACCCGTTCGTAATCACCCGATAAGGAATATTCGACGAGGCTATCAGCCAAAAGTTAAAGGGAAGCCACCATTGGCTTCCCTTTTCTTTGTCTACTTCTACTAAACTATGACTATGCGATTGCGATGGGCGAAAGTGGTTCTGATGACGCTTTGGCTCGCTGTGGCAAGTATTTCGTTCGGTGCGATTACCATTCAAATGGACGCATTTCCGCGTGAGGCGTTCGCGGATAATCGTAGCCAAATTACACTTAGCTTGACGGCACGGAATAACGATGGTTCCATTGTTCCTAATGGTACGAGGATTGTGCTTGCGACAACCTTGGGCTCTTTTCGGGACTCGATTGTTACGACATCGGAGGGTAAAGCTCAAGCAATTCTTATTGCAGGAAACATTCCTGGAATTGCAAAAATCACCGCTTCTGAAATTGGACTGAACTCAAACCCAACGGTATTGGAAGTTGAGTTTGTGTCGGATAAGTCGCAGCTCTCCTCGTCGGGTGATTTTGTGATTATGGCGGCGAAAAACGGGGTCGAGTTTTCACCCGTTAAGTCGGTGATGACCGCAGCTGACCCCGAAAAGAAAGTCAACTTTCAATTCGGAGACCGAATGATTGTAGGAGATGACCTGCAATATAACCTTAACAACAAAATTATCCGTGGGCGGAAAGTTGAAATTGTCATTGGAAAGGTCAAGCACAAGTTTGAGGAGTTTTACTTTGATGTCCGAAAGAAAGAGGGTTTTGGTACTGAAGTTAGCACCTACTATCCGATTGCAAGAATCCGGTTTACAGGCGGTATTTTTCGGTTTGATAGCTACAATTCGCTTGATGATGTTTATGAGCCGGTGACTCAAAAAAGGAGGTTGCTGACCTATCGAATCTCTAAACAAAAGGTTGAACAGTACTTTAAGGAGGTCCCGAAAGATCTCTTTAAGTTTGAAAATACTCGGCTCGGAGAGATTGCTTATACAAAAGACGAACTCTCGAAAGAGAACAGGCAGGATGAAAAGCTTCCCAGAATCGTCGCTCGTCAGGTGACAGTGATTGGACAGCGAGAATTTCAATTCTCCGGCGTTACGCTTTATCAGGGTCCTGATAAGGTGCTCTCTCAGCAGTCAATGAAGCTGGATTATACGGCTGGACAAAGTCCGCTTGAGAATTTGGGATTTATAACCGTTACCGATAGCCAGTTCAACGTAAATTATCCGTATTACTTGGATCTGCAACGGGAAACTTCCACCGGAGTAAGGTTCCGTTCGGGACAGAATTTTGGACGTGGTGTCAACGTCAATCGTGGTGTGTTTTTGGACCTGGAGCGAACTTGGAATCGACCGAACCAGAATGGAAGCGTAGTGTTTTCTGGGCTTGGACGGGACGATTATAATCTCGGCTTCCGGCAGTTCACAAGGCTGAATGACCGAACCAATGCAAGTGTGGTTCTCGATAGTCCTCAAACCAGAACCCTGATTGGTTCGGGAAATATTTCGCGCAATGAGGATGGGTACCAGGTAACGGTGAACGCGAACTTTCAGCAAGTTTTTAGAGGAATACGGTCGGATCGGCAGGATTATGGATTGATTGCTGAAAAGAATCCGATTCGGCTTGGTAGAAAGGTTCCAGTTCAGCTATACACAGGGGTGAATTACTTTAACCAGACGTTGATTACTGATAGTACTAAGATTGCAAATTCAGCGTACGGTACTCGATTTAGGTTACAATCCGACCCGATTTTTACTGACCGGGGTGGTGGGGCCTTAAATGCAGGTGCCACAATGAGCCTACTGAATGGAAGTGCCTCGAATCAGGTGGCCTCTACTGCCAGCGTTAACTACAGTAAGTCGTTTGGTAGTCGGTTTGCCTCGGTTCTGACGTATGACTTTGCTCAGGATGGATTTACAGAAGATGTTGTAGGAGCTCATCGGCTATCGGGCCAGTTTAACTATCAAGATCCGAAGTTTCAGTTGCAGTTGTTCGGTACGCAGGCGCTAGGCTCGGACCGATTTTCATTGTTTGGAGACGCCTCGGTGCGATTAGCGCCACAGTACCGAGTCGGATATCAGTACACCCTGAGCAGATTTTTGGGTGACTCCTTCTTGGACTATAACGTGACTTTTGCGTATAGGAAAACAA
>JAPLCS010000164.1 GCA_026392145.1 Fimbriimonadales bacterium
ACCAGGTGCTGGAATTGTAATCAAGGATGCAATTGCTGACATCGCCCTACAGCAAGTCCTCACACGGCCTGAAGACTTTGATGTCATTGCCACTCTCAATTTGAATGGAGATTACTTGAGCGATGCTCTTGCCGCACAAGTAGGCGGAATTGGAATTGCTCCAGGAGCCAACATCAATTATATTTCTGGTCACGCAATTTTTGAAGCTACCCACGGTACGGCACCAAAATATGCTGGACTTGATGTAGTTAACCCTTCTTCGGTGATTCTTAGCGGTGAAATGATGTTCCGTTACATGGGATGGATCGAAGTAGCAGATCTCATCCTCAAAGGAGTAAACGGAGCAATTGGTGCCAAGACAGTAACTTATGACTTCCACCGACTCATGGAAGGAGCAACCAAAGTGAAGTGCTCAGAATTTGGCGATGCAATCATCGCACACATGTAAGTTTCTTACTTGCAAGTCAAGAGTCTAAACAACAATATTCCTCGCCGTGCTTCTGCCGAGCGGGGAATTTTTATTAACAAATGTCGGGAGTCCGTTCAGGCTTAGAGTGCTTTCTCGGGTAAGTTTGCACCATGAAGCGGCTACTACTTCTGACCATCATCGCTACAAGCTTGATAGCTTGCAACAAAGAAAGCGAGTCAATGAATGCACCGTCCACTGCAGAGAACACACAAACAGGAACCCCACAGACTAACGATTCTCAAGCGTCTCCTGCTCCAATAGGAAGCGGCGTGGCTGGAGGAATGACTCCCATGGCAAATACAGACTCCGTGGCCGGTTCAGGTGGAAACGGAGCAGCGATGGCCGCCAAAGAAATGGCAAAGAGCAAAGCTGCTCAAGCCGGCAGTAGCGTTAATCAAATGCCAGCAGATGAAGGCAATTAAGCGATGACTTAAAGCTTGATTCCGAGCTTGACGAGTTCGGAATCAATGGCTTTTTCGTTTTCCTCACCCGATCCCACAAAGGAACCAACAACCTTTCCATCCCTTCCCACAAGGTACTTAGTAGGAATACCGCTCACTTTGTACAGTTTCGCCGCAATTGAGTTTGCATTATCTCTACCGGCAACATCATGAATGAACGGCATTGTATAAGTCTGTTGATTCTTTTTCACCCACAGTTCAAAGGATTTTCTGTCATCCCAAACACAAACAGCTAAGACCACTAAATCCTTACCGTCTTTGGTCTTCTTATACGTTTCTTCGACATGGGGCATTGACACCATGCAAGGACCACACCATGTTGCCCAAAAGTCAATCAACACCACTTTGCCCTTAAAATCCGAAAGGCTTACAGACTTGCCACGCATATCAACGGCAGAAAAATTAGGAGCGACTGCGCCTTTACCCAGCAATGCTGGTCGCTCCTTTTGAACAGGTGGAGCAGGTTTGTAAGCAGGTTTGTTACTGGGAGCAATGGAAAAAGAAGTACCGCTCTTGGCGATCTTGGCTTCATAAACTTTTCCATCAAGTTCAAACGGTGCACGAACATCAATGGTGCCTCTATTTCTAACCCCACCCGACTCTGCAATCATCCATACTGGTCGACTTGCTGATTGCTCTTGAGTATCCAAAAACGGTTTATCGAAAATACCATCAGACTCATTTTCAAAAATCGCAATGTTGTAGGTCTTTCCCCCGAGCATCACTTCACCCGTTTTTGCCGTGGATCTAAAGTACTGCAACACAGGGGAACCTGGGAACCGATAAAAGGAAAGTTCATACTCAGCAGTCTCACTTTCCTTCTTTGCCGTACCATAAGATGCCCGAATCAGTTTTGTATCAACACCGTACATTGTTTCACCCGCAGATTCATTCGGAGCCTTCTTCCATGCTCCATCGCCATCATCGGTCAAGTCTCCATTGGCATTGGCATCAACATACAACTTCCACACCTGGTCGTTAGGTTCATCAACTGCAACGAGTATTTTGGATTGAGGACCATCTCCCATTTTCAGCACTCCGTATTTGGGAGTTGTCCGATAACTAGGTTCCTTCTTTATGGACACTCCAATTGGCTTATCTGCACTCAAAACTATGCCCATTGGCATATAGCCCAATCGGTATTTCTCAATCACATTAAATTCGGACTTCAACGGCACTTTAACCGCCTTAGGAGACGCAGTACAAGTCATCGCAAAGAGTGCAAAAAAGGTAACGATAGGCATTTCAAATTCCTTTTACCTGAATTCAAAAAGTTGAATTTTAACAGCGTTGGTTTAGTCCTTAGTCAATCCAACCAGAATGCTTGTTCACAGTTTTTCAAAAATGATTATTGACCTCATTGAGTTAGGCACTCTCCAGCCGACTCCAAATTTCAAGGCAATTTTTGC
>JAPLCS010000006.1 GCA_026392145.1 Fimbriimonadales bacterium
GAAACCTTATCCGGGCTTGAGACTATTAAGATCCTCGGAGCCGGTGGCATTCTTCGGAAAAAATTTAGGTCGGTCTTAGCCCGCCAAGCAGTCCAAGGCGAAGAGTCCAAACGGCATACTTTTTTTGCTAGTAACCTAACTGCAGAGGTACAGCAAGCGGTGCAAATTATGGTGATCGCGGTGGGTGCGCTCACGGTATCGATGGGATCTTATGGTTATGGTGCCATTATTGCCTGCTCCATTTTGTCTGGTAAGGCGCTTACGCCCTTTGCCCAATTTACGCAATTGTTATTGCGCTTAAACCAAATCATGACCGGTTATAAAGCGCTTGATGAGTTAATGAAGCAACCAACCGAACACGGTAAAGATATTAACTATCTACCCAGGGGAAAATTGCAAGGTTCAATTGAATTTAAGGATGTGGAGTTTGCCTATCCAGGCCAAGACGGTAAAGCCTTGCAAGGCATTAGTTTTTTAATTAATCCGGGTGAACGGGTAGCGATTGTGGGTCGAGTCGGTTCCGGCAAAACAACCATTGGTAAATTAATTGCTAAGCTATTTGAAGTGCAAGAAGGTGCGATTTATCTCGATGGGATTGATATCACGCAAATTGACCCCTCGGAAGTACGTGAAAATATTGGCTATGTGGCCCAAGAGCCATGGCTCATTGCCGGCACGATCGAGCAAAATATTACTTTGGGCGCTGCTAATATTAGTACGGAAGAGATGCTTCTTGCTGCTCGCCTCTCGGGCGTTGCAGATTTTATTGATTGCCACCCCAAGGGCTATAAATTAATGGTCAAGGAGCGAGGTGAGGGGATATCGGGGGGGCAGCGCCAATCCATTACGATTGCACGTGCACTGGTTCGCAAACCCTCCATCTTGTTGTTTGATGAGCCAACGAGCGCCATGGATGCGCGTTCAGAGCGTCTTTTTGTTGAAAGTCTAAAAAATCAAACCCTGGACTCGACGCTTGTATTAATTACTCACCGCACGTCCCTTTTATCCCTAGTGGATCGCGTCATCATTATTGATAGCGGCAAAGTCATTGGCACAGATACCGTTGATAATTTTCTCAATATCAAAGCAATCCCCAACGATGCTGATGGCAAAAAGTGGGATCTACCACAGCCGCCGAACCCCATTAATCAGGCGCTGTCCTAAATGCGATTCAAAAAGATTCTTGGGAATGCTAAATTTATTATTAAGGAGACCTTTAGCTACGATATTGAAAATCGGGAGCGCTTAAGCTCTCAGCTGCTTTTTATTATTAGTGCTTTTTTTGTCCTGGGACTACTTTGGGCCTATTTTGCCAAGCTCGATCAGGTTGTTACCGCTCAAGGCACCGTTATTTCTTCTTCACGCTTGCAGGTGATTGAGCATTTTGAGGGAGGACGTGTTGAAAAAATTCATGTGCAGTCTGGACAAGTTGTAAAAAAAGATGAGCTTTTAATTTCGCTAAGTCCGATTCAGTCAAAAAGTGAATTTAATATTGCCGTCGATCATGTTGCGATGTTAAGTACCAAGTTAATTCGCTTGACAGCAGAGTATGAGGGTAAGACCAGTTTTGATTTGCCAAAGGAAATTGCGGATGCAAACCCTCAAATTGCTAATACCGAAAAGAATTTATTTAAAGAACGACGTGCCCAAGCGGTTTCACAACTATCGCAGCGACGTGCAGAAATTAATTCATCGAAATCAAAGTTAAATGCAGCTGAGGTATCTGCTGTTGCTGCTAATGAAGAATTAAAGGTCATGCGAGCGCTCATCGAGCGTGGTCTAGAAGCAAAGATTTCACTTTTTCGTGCTGAAAAAGCAGCTGCGGATGCCAATTCCTTCTTAACAACGGCGCGCCAGGATTTAATTAAGGCAGAAGCAGCGTATAACGGCTTTTTGCAAGAATTACAGGCTAGCATCCTTACTGAACTCACTAAAGTGCGCTCAGACCTCACTGCGGCACGAGAAAATAGTGCTGTTTCGGCTGATCGTGCGGACCGCGCCTCAATAAGATCCCCAATCGATGGGGTGGTAAATCGCATCCTTGTCTCTACGGAGGGCGGTACGGTGAAGGCGGGGGAGA
>JAPLCS010000125.1 GCA_026392145.1 Fimbriimonadales bacterium
AACGAAGCCGAACAGAATTTGAAAACGCTAAGTTGGAAGTTGAACGACAGCGAGATTTGGAACGAAAGGGGTTTGTTTCACTGCGTGCGGTTCAGACTGCGGAATTGAATGTTGGTGTTGCTGAAGCCAGATATCGAACGGCACGAGAGTCATTTAGCAGATTGGAAGCTGGATTGAATGCAGAACTACAACGGTCCGAGGAGGCAGTTAAGACGGCAAGAGCACAGGTGCAACGGGCGAGAGCGAATATGTTCCAGCTTGGAACCCGGAAAGAGGATTTGGCGAGCGCCAAGGCTGAAGTTGAGCGAGCCAAGGCATCGCTAACTGATCCCGCTTTGCTGGAAAAAACAAAGCAGCAGGGGCAAGCAACAGTGATGCAACTCTCCAGTGCTCTCAGGGATCAAGAAAGACAACTTAACGAAACGAAAGTTAAGTCGCCTATCTCTGGCATTGTTACCAAGCGAGTATTACAAGTCGGTGAACTTGCCACGGGACTTAGTCAGTTCGGAGCAGGTTCGACCATTCTGAAGATTGAGGATCGAACTAAGATGCGGGTTAAGCTTGCTGTCAATGAAATTGACGTTGCACGGCTGAGCATTGGAATGAAGGCAGAGGTAATGGTTGATGCGCTGCAAGGACAGAAGTTCTCTGGCACCATTTCTAAAATCGCGCCTGCTCGGCAGGAAGCTGCAGGTCAGACCGTTCAGGTTGGAACTGATTCTGTGGTTAAGTACGAAGTTGAAATCGTGCTTGATGAAAGTAGCAAGAGTCTTAAAAGTGGGATGTCTGCCAAATGTACTATGAACGCAGATAAGCGAACTAACGTTGTGTATCTGCCGGTTGAGTATACGGAAAAGAAAGATGGCGCATATTTTGCCGCCTTCCCGCCCAAAGATCTGAAAGATCCAAAAGCCACGAAGCAGCGAATCCCTTTGAAGGTTGGGCTGGTTACAGCTTCGAGGGTAGAAATTCTCAGTGGAGTTAAAGCAGGTGACAAGGTTGTCAAGCCTGACTTTAGTGGTCCAAAGCGTAAGGGATTCATGCAAATGGGACCTGATGACGAGAGTAACGATACCAACGGTGAGAAGAAATGAGCGTTTTCCAGAGCGTGCTCGTCGCTCTGGACATGCTCAGGCTGCATAAGCTTCGTGCTTTCTTGACCATGTTCGGGGTGATTATTGGAGTGATGGCCGTAACAATGACGGTCATGATTTCCAACGGTTTTCAGACTTACATGACCAATCAGTTCTCGAAGATTGGTGCTAAGACGATCACTATCGTTTTTGACCCCGGCTTTAGACAGCGTGGGCAGTCCGTTGGAAACCTTGACGGTCTAAGGTATGCCGATGTAAAGATGCTGAGAGAGCGATGTTCCAGCTTGGATATTATTTCCCCGTCGGTGATGGTTCCTGCGGAGAAGGTTGTTTTTAATGACAAAACACTTGATAAACCGCGGGTTTATGGTGGCAACTTAGATAACTTAAAACTCAATGCCGTTGAAGTTGAAGAGGGGCGCCTTTACACCCAAGAGGAGATTGATGGCCGTGCCAACGTAGGTGTAATTGGTACCGATGTCCGTGACCAGTTATTTGGAAAAGAGAAAGCAGTTGGAAAGCTTTTGACACTGTCCGGGGTTACTGTCGAAGTCATTGGGGTGGCTAAAAAACAGACCATTTTCGGGGATTCGAACGGGAAGGACATCTATATTCCTTTCACCTCCGCGCAAAGCAAGTGGATTGGTGGCGATAAAATTGCATACATTCAGGCAACGCCAAAGGCGGGTGTTAAGCCTGAAGATGCGATGGATGACATTTGGAAGGCTCTGATGATTAAGAGTCAGAACCGGAAGGTGTACCGAGTGGACAGTGCTGAATCGATTTTGAGCGTGTTTAATTCGCTTATTTCCTCGGCAGGATTGCTTTTGTCCGCCATTGCCGCCCTCAGTTTGCTGGTTGGTGGAATCGGCATCATGAATATTATGCTCGTCTCGGTCACGGAGCGAACTCGTGAGATTGGTTTAAGGAAAGCTCTCGGGGCAAGACGGGGGACTATTTTGTTACAGTTTGTTGTTGAGTCAGCCACTCTTTCCCTGGTTGGTGGATTGATTGGAATGGCGATTGCCTATTCATTTGGATCGGTGGTCACTGTGATGACACAGCAGTTTAAGTGGCCGAACGAGGGGGGGCTCGCTACTCCATTTCCTGTGAGCGCGGCTGCCGGTGCGATGATGTTCTCAGCCTTCATCGGAGTGGTTTTTGGATTCTATCCTGCACTGTCTGCCTCAAGGTTAGACCCGATCGTAGCTCTCCGACGTGAGTAATAGATAGTCTAGTGGTGTTGGCTCTGTCATAGTGACAGAGCCAACTCTGCTATTTGAACTGCGTTCAGTGCTGCTCCTTTGAGCAACTGATCTCCGGAGAGCATTAAGCAAAGGGCATTAGGGTTTGAGATATCGGTTCGGATTCTTCCTACTAATACATCCCCTTGACCACTCGCCTCGAGTGGAGTTGGGAAGTGGTTCTCCTGTCGATTGTCAACTACTCTTACTCCAGCGGCTTTAGAAAGTGCATTTCTTGCCTCATCAACACTTGGCGCTGCGTGTGTATATTCAATCGTAACCGTTTCTGTGTGGGCTCTAAGTACTGGCACTCTCACACAGGTGACATTTATTTTTAAGTTTGGCTGACC
>JAPLCS010000220.1:0-2610 GCA_026392145.1 Fimbriimonadales bacterium
ATTTGGTGAGGGTAAGAGAATGGGTTATCCCGGTCATCCAGAATGTGAACTTGCTTTGATGAAGTTGTGGCGAGTTACAGGAGACAAGAATTACTATAATCTTGCCAAATTCTTTATTGATAAGAGAGGTTCAAAGTTTTTTGCTACCGAGCACAATACACCGCTGAGTCAATATGAGGGCGTTTACTGGAGCGATCATAAGCCTATTCGAGAAATGAGTTCGATTGAAGGTCATGCGGTGAGAGCTGCTTATCTATTTTCTGGAACGGCAGATATTGCCCATGAAACCGGGGACAAACAACTCATTTCTGCTCTTGATAGAGTTTGGAAGTCCACGACTGAGCGAAGAATGTTTATTACTGGAGGTCTCGGTCCTTCTGGCAGTAATGAGGGTTTCACTGTGGACTATGATTTGCCAACCTTCTCGGCATACCAAGAATCCTGCGCCAGTATTGCCAACGCTTTCTGGAATTACCGTATGAATCTTCTGCATACGAATGCAAAGTATGGAGATGTCATGGAGACCGCCATTTACAATGGCGCACTCGCGGGAATCAACGGTGACGGTGATAAGTATTTTTATGTCAACCCGTTAGCGAGTAATGGAAATCATCACCGTGTGAGTTGGTTTGGTTGTGCATGTTGCCCTCCGAACTTGTCTCGGATGATTGGACAAATGGGTGGGCTGGCTTACGCAACAAGTGCCGATGCGTTGTACGTGAACTTGTTTATCGGTGGGGAAGTAAGAACGAAAGTTGGTGGAAAGGACGCTACGTTTCAAATTGAAACTGCTTATCCCTATGATGGCAAAGTGAAGTTCACTTACAACGGGAAGGGAGGCAACTTTGGGCTGAAAGCCAGAAAGCCTTCGTGGTGCTCAGTAGCCACCGTACAAGGTGTTGTCTCGACGGCACAAGAAGAATCTGGCAGTTACTTGGCGATCAAACGAGAGTGGAAAACTGGTGATTCGGTGATCATCAACTTTGAAATGCCAGTTAGGAGAATGCTTTCGAATCCGAATGTAAAAGATACAGTCGGCAAGTACGCGTTGATGAGAGGACCACTCGTTTATTGTCTGGAATCCATAGATAATGAGTTTGACTTTTCAACTGTAGGATTTCCAATGACCGAGAAGGTTTCGGTTGTTAATTCCTCAACGAATTTTAAGGGTGCCCCGTTTATTGAGGGGACAGCGTTTTCTGCGCCTAAGACAAAGTGGGGAACCAAACTGTTCTCTGATGCAGGTGTTTTCACGCGCGTAAAGTTTAGAGCTTTGCCCTATTTCCTTTGGGACAACCGTCCGAAACCGAAAGCGGCAAACGAAATGATGGTTTGGCTTGCTCCGAATCCCGAGCCTGCCCCGCTTCAGGGAGTAGAAGTTGAAGCCACTGTTGGCGTTTCATTTAAGAATTACAATAGTGATCCAAGCGGTGTTAACGATGGATTTGTTCCTGCGACTAGTAATCCAAACTCTCCAAGGCAGTTGCATTATTGGCCACATGCTGGTGGTCAGGAATGGGTTACATACACCTTCAAGTCGGATAAAAAAGTCGGCTCAAGTCGAGTGTATTGGTTTGATGACACGGGGCGTGGCGGTGTGAGAGTTCCGAAGTCTTGGAAGATGCAGGCCAAGGTTGGGGGTATTTGGACCAATGTTCAACTCAAAGAGAGTAAGTATGGAATCCAACTTGATCAGTGGGTGTCTATTGAGTTTGTGCCGGTGGTTGCTCGGGAGTTTAGGATTCTTATGGAGCAGCCTCAAGGGTTTTCTAGTGGGTTACATGAGTGGCAATTGTTTGAGGAAGAGAACTGAGGTCACGTAAGATGCAAGTTTTGTTTACTCATTTGTGGAAAGATAGAGACATGAAGTCAATTGTTCGAAGTTCCGTTGTCGTTTTAGCGATTGCCGGTACCTCTGGAGCCGCCAACGCCCAATTTAGTTTAAGTGCAGGGGCATTTTTGCCAAAAGACGCGAAAGTTCGAGCGATTTTTGGTGATTCAACCTACGCTTACGGATTTGGCCTTGGAGCGATTGACAGACAAAATCGACGAGGCGTTGGATTTGACTTTGTTGGGTTGAGTTTTAATGCTCCAAACAATCATTTCACCACTTTTGGTACCACGATCGGATATGAAGTGCAACAAGAACTTGGCGATGACTTGCTTGGGTATGCGCGTGCTGGCACTGGACTTGGTTATTTCGACTATGCAATTTTTAGTGGAGGTGTATCGGTAGAAAGCAACCGTCGATTTGCCTCTATTTCAGTCGCCGAAGCTGGTTTGGTTTTGAATAGAAATCTCAACCTTTCTGCTCAGTACCTGTTTATGCCTACTTTTGCCGGATTTGATTTTACTGGAATTCGAGTTCAGTTAGCCTTTAGCTTCCGGTAATTCTGAGTTGAAATTAAATGATGAGGTGCCGAGATAACCTCGGCACCTTTTTTATTCGGGTAGAATGTAAGCTCGGTTCGACGGATTCCTGTTGACCGTTGACTTCAGCTTCCTTGCTGAGGAGTTCTTTTTGGGACTTTTTGAACAGGGAACTTGAACTGAGCGGTGGACAATTCTTTCGGATTCGAATTATCACGGAGCCCATTTACACCATGCCCC